>CAZZEI010000027.1:0-22191 GCA_964653165.1 uncultured Flavobacteriaceae bacterium
ACATGGACAGGATATATTCCTCAGCAAACAGCAGGTTCAAAAGTTTTCTATTACATAAAAGCAACTGCCAACAGCGGTAAAACAATTAACCGCCCAATGCCTGCACCAAAAGGATATTGGAAGTTTGATGTTACAAGTTGTGCATCAGTAGGCATTGCGGTAATTCCTGAATTTAAAGTGAAAGCTGTTTATCCAAATCCTGCTTCCGCTAT
The DNA here is from genome assembly GCA_964653165.1 of uncultured Flavobacteriaceae bacterium. Lineage (GTDB taxonomy): Bacteria > Bacteroidota > Bacteroidia > B-17B0 > Aurantibacillaceae > PALSA-968. The sequence goes on from CAZZEI010000027.1 coordinate 213, forward strand.
TACTTGTATTCCGCTTAGTTCTATAAAAGAGCAACTAGTAAAAGTAAATCTAAAAAATTCTTTGGGACAACAGATTGAAATACTCTTCAACGGAACAATTGTCGGAGAAAAAAATATTTTCCTTTTTGCTGATCAATATCCAAAAGGAATTTATTTTGTAGAAATAATTTCCGAAAACAAAACCTATAGCCAGAAAGTGATTATCCGTTAGGTTATGAATATAAAGATTATTTCGGGTTTGTTATTTTCCCGAAGGGACCACTTCGTGGCGGGTTTTGTTGTTTCGTGTATCTTGTTTTTTATTTCGTGTCAAACCGAAAAGGGAAAAGAAAATCCATCTTCAGAAAGTTATTTTAAAAGCGAAGAATCTGGAATACAAACAGGTGGCGTAAAAATTATTTCTATTGAAACACCTAAGGGAAAATTAAAAATCTGGACAAAACGCATTGGTAATAATCCAAAAATAAAAGTTTTGTTATTGAATGGTGGTCCGGGCTTAACACACGAGTATTTTGAATGTTTCGAGAATTTTTTTCCTGCAGAAGGAATTGAATTTATTTATTACGACCAGTTAGGTTGCGGAAATTCTGACAATCCGCAAGACACTACATTTTGGGATTTGGCGCGCTACGTAGAAGAAGTAGAACAAGTAAGAACCGCATTAAACTTAAATAAAGATAATTTTTATTTACTCGGACATTCCTGGGGCGGAATTTTAGCTATGCAGTATGCTTTAAAATATCAAAGTAATTTAAAGGGTTTAATTATTTCAAACATGATGTGCAGTTGTCCCGATTACGGAAAATACGCACAAGATGTATTAGCAAAACAAATGAACCCACAAGTTTTAGATACAATTAGAAAATTAGAAGCTAAAGGAGATTTTGCAAATCCAAAATACATGGAGTTGTTGATGCCGAATTTTTATGGAGAACATATTTGCAGAATTCCTAGTGACAAATGGCCGGAACCTATGACACGTTCTTTAGGAAAAATAAATAATTTTCTATACGTAACCATGCAAGGTCCGAGTGAATTTGGTATTGCCGGAAATCTGGTAAACTGGGATGTAAAAAAAGAGTTAGCAAAAATTTCTGTTCCAACTTTAACCATAGGCGCAAAATACGACACTATGGATCCCGAGCACATGAAATGGATGAGCACACAAGTTCAAAACGGAACTTATTTGTATTGCGAGAATGGTTCTCACATGAGTTTGTATGATGACCAGCAAACTTATTTTGCGGGATTGCTTAAGTTTATTAAGGGAGTGAACGATGGGAAGTAATACCAAATACTGATTGGCATCTGCAACACCCCTCCGTCGTTCCTCTTCGAGGAACATAACGTCTCCCCTCAAGGGGAGAATGAATACAGCATTATTCTATATTATAAAATTCTACAGTTTTTGTAAAGCCTTGTATTAATTCCCCCTTTGAAGGGGGCGTCCGCTCCAAAGGAGCCCCCGAAGGGAAGGACGGGGGATGTTGTATTAGTGTTGTATGATTTTAATTCGGAGCGAGGGGTCGGGTAAAAATTATTCTTTCACCAACTTCATTCTCCTGCCCTGCACTTGCACAGTATAAATTCCTGAAGAAAATTTACTTATATCAATTTGCTCTTGTGTGTTTTTGATTTTTGTTTGCAAAACAATTTCTCCTAAAGAATTGTAAATAATTACTGCACCAAGCTCAGACGAAGATTGTATTGTAACAAAACTATTTGAAGGATTAGGATAAATTAAAATCTGATTCGTATTATTTGAAATCTGGTTAACACCAACTGCAGTCGGCTTGCTTGTATTGCTATGAGATTTTTTATTGACAATTAAAGTGCCGTTATTATTTCCTCCCATCAACATAGTTGGTGTACAATTAAAACCTAAAGCATCAACGCGCCAATTTCCATTGGGATAACTTGTGTAATTAGGGTCGGTAGTTGAAAGACCTGCTGTATTTACCAATACGTGCCATGCACCTGTATTATTATCATCTCTTAAAAACGAATAACCGGCTACTGTAGCTCCAACATAAGCATTCCATGAAAAAGTTGATCCGCTTTGTTGTACAAACATTGATTGGTGTTGCGGGCTTTTTGCGCCGATATTTCCGCATGTATCGCGTATTGCTAATTTATATAACCAACTTGAATAAAGCGGGTTTCCGCCATTTGGACCACCAATACTAAACGCAGTATCTCTAAATTCGCTTAAAGAATTTTGGCTTACTGCACCTATACGCAAATAAGAAGAAGACATTACATCATAACGATAAACAATAAAGCTATCAACGTTTGTAAATGGAGTTTTGTCCCAAACAATCATATTGTAATTATAATTAGAAGCGCTGTCTGTGGTTACCATGCAAATATTTGGTATTGCAACAGTAGCTACGTTAATAGTTATTGTTGCTGTGTTACTACAACCTACTCCATCGGTAACAGAATAGGTAGTTGTAACTGTTGGTGAAACCGAAATTGTTGAAGTCGTTGCTGAAGTACTCCAGCTGTATGTTGTAGAACCGGTTGCGGTTAATATGCTGCTATTACCGATACAAATATTTGTGGCTGTTGTGTTAATACTAATTGTGTTAACTGGGGAATTTAATAATACAGATATATTATTTTTGTACCAGTTAGCTACAGCCAAATCAGGTTTGGCATCTCCATTAAAGTCAGTACTTGTAATTGAAACAGGCCCATTGCTTGCAACAAAATTAGTAGGAGATCCAAAACTACCACTTCCTGTGCCTAATAATATTGAAACATCGCCTGAGCCATTATTAGCCACCGCCAAATCTATATTGGCATCTCCACTAAAATCGGCACTAATTACTGAAATTGGGGTATTACCCACTAAAAAATTTGTAGCAGCACTAAAATTTCCTGTGCCTGTACCTAATAATATTGAGATATTATTTGAAGAAGTATTAGTCAGAGCCAAGTCAGCTTTAGCATCTCCATTAAAATCATTACTAATAATCGAAAAAGGATTACTACCAACCGCAAAATTTGTTGCGGCTCCAAAGTTTCCAGTACCCGAACCCAATAATATAGATACATTGCTTGAACCTGAGTTAGCCACAGCCAAATCAGGTTTGGCATCTCCATTAAAATCAGCACTTATTAGAAAACGGGGAGCAGAACCTGCTGTAAAGTTTGTGGCAGAACTAAATGTACCTGTGCCTGTGCCCAATAATATTGCTACACCATAGGAAAGGGTCACGGCCAAATCAAATTTTGTATCTCCGTTAAAATCGGCGCTGATAACTGAAAAAGGACCAGAACCATTGGTTGAGAAATTTGTGGCCGTCCCAAAACTACCAGTACCAGTACCTAATAAAACAGATACTGAAGTATCATTACAATTAGCCGTCACCAAATCGGCAAATCCATCTCCGTTAAAATCAGCGCTTGTGAGAGAACGAGACTGAGACCAAGGACCAACACCCACAATAAAACTATCTACAACAACAAAACTGCCTGTACCTGTACCTAAAAAAATAAGTACATTGTTAGAACCATAATTAGCTTCAGCTAAATCTTTAAAACCGTCTCCGTTAAAATCGGCACTAATTATTGAGGAAGGATTCATCCCTGCCGCAAAATTATTAGCACCGGTAAAACATATTTGTTAATTTGCATTGAAACAAATTACAGCGGCAAAAATTGTAAATAATTTTTTCATGGTTTTTTAATTATACTCAAAGATAGACTTAAACCATAGAGGGAAAAAATAGAAAACTGTTAAATCTTACGCATTCAAGCAAAAAATCCCTCTCTTTCGAGAAGGCTTTTGCAAACTATATTCTATAAAATCCTACTGTATCGGAGGAGGCATAGAATTAAACAAAGCAGCTAACTCAGCCTGCGCTTCTGCTGAAGCCCAACCTGCCATACCTTGCTTCCATACCTGACTTTGTTTATTGAATTGTCCTGCGCTTACCATTGCTTGTAATTGCTGCAAGTTAAACGGGCCTGTTTGTGCACCATTAACCGCAACAAAAAATTGTGTTACGGGTGGAGGTGGCGGCGGATTGTTCATTCCGGTTTGCTGTTGGTTTTGCATTGCGTTACCCATTTGGTTTGCCATGTTCATTCCCATGCCCATGCCAAGTCCTGCGCCCATCATTCCTCCTGCTCCACCGTTATTTTTTGCTGCATCTTCAATTGCGTTTGCAGTTTGAAACTGTGTGTACGCACCTAAATTACCAATGATGCCCATGCTGCTTCTTTTATCAAGCGCAGCTTCCACTTCAGGTGGTAAAGAAACGTTTTCAATTAAAAATTTAGTAAGGTTTAAACCAATCTCGTTAAACTCAGGTCTGATTTTTTCTGTAATTAATTTAGAAACTTCATCATACTGAGAAGCTAAATCTAAAATCGCAATTTTACTTTCTGCAATTGCATCCATACCGCGTGTAACGGCAAGGTTGCGTAATTGATCTGTAATTTCTTCTACCGTAAATTCAGGGTTTGTTGATGCAATTTCTTTAAAGAAAACTGCTGCATCACTTACTTTAAAAGCGTAGTTACCGTTTGCACGTAAACGTACCGGACCAAATTCTACATCACGAATCATGACAGGGTTTTTAGTTCCCCATTTTTGATTGGTGAATTGCTTGGTGTTTACAAAATAAATATCTGCTTTAAAAGGAGAACTGAAACCATACTTCCAACCTTTTAGAGTGGCAAGTATCGGCATGTTAGAGGTATTAAGGGTGTGCATACCCGGCTGAAACACGTCAGCAATTTTTCCTTCGTTTAAAAATATAGCTACCTGGCTTTCGCGCACGGTAAGCTTTGCGTTCATTTTTATTTCGTTCTGGTAGCGTGGAAATTTCCACATAATTGTGTCAGACGTATTATCGACCCATTCGATAATATCTATGAATTCATTTTTGAGTTTGTCAAATAATCCCATAGTAGTTAGTATTTAAATTAGTATTTTTTTATCCCGTTTCACCATTGAAAGGGAGAATAAAGTTAGAAATTATTTCTGTATCCGCAACTTCAAGTCAAACTCTTTTTCTGACTGGAAAGATACTTTATCAAGTATTTCGAGTTTTTGGGTAAGAAGCGTAAAATTAAAGAGTTCAACCACAAGCGTATATTTACCCGGAGGTAAAATAACCACATATTTTCCTGTCCGTTGGTTAGGTAGGTAGTTACCCATAATCTCTCCGCTTTTATCGTTAGTTACCGAAATTAAAACATCAGGAAAGTTAATCTGGCTTCCGTCTTCCGATAAAACCTGACCGTACATAACCGTCAGCTCTGGATCAACTTCGTTGAAAACTACGCGGTAGTTATCAAAATCTCCAAGGCCTTCTTCCCGTATAGCTGTTATATATCCGTAACGGCTATTTTTAGATATTCGAAAATTATAATCGTCTAAAGGTGTATTAACAGGATATCCTATGTTTTTAGAGTTTTCCCATTGGTTTGTTGCATCATTAAAATTTACTTTAAAAATATCGTATCCGCCCATACTTGTATGTCCGGTACTACTAAAATAAAGCGTTTTTCCATCAGGTGAGATATTAGGAAAATCTTCGTTTTGCGCTGTATTAATTTCTTTTCCTGCATTTAAGGCAACTCCCCATTTTCCGGATGGAGTTTTGCGGCACACGTAAATATCGGTTCCGCCCAAACCTTCGGGTCTATCGCTGGCAAAATAAATCACATCTCCCTCTGCATTAATAGTAGCAGCTATTTCCTCGCTAGGCGAATTGATTTGTTTCTCTAATAAATAAGGTTTGCTGTATTTACCATCAGCTCCATGCTCAGATGTATAAATATTACCGGCATTTTTTGCGTCATTTATATAAAGTAGCAAAATATTACCATTCGCGCTTAAGCCTATAACTTCTGCATTTGTAGTTCCTTTAGGAAGTTCGATGACTAATTTTTCTGCTTTTTGAAAAGCGCCGTCATTAACCTTCGATATCATAATTACATTTGGGTACTCGCCGTTGATACCCTTCTCTTGATTACCTACAGGTCTTTTAGAATTAAAAATAACAAACGATTCGTCAACAGGAATAAAAGCATAATAATCATTATACTCGCTGTTAACAGTTTTGCCGAGGTTTTCAAATTTTATATCCAAAGGAAATTTCATGCGTTCTTTGGCATTTAAACAATATTGAATTTGTACGCCGGCATCTTTTAAATTCTCCTCTTTTCCCTTTCCATTAGTAATAAACTTGGTGAAAGCATTGATAGCATCATCAAATTTTATGGCGTACTGGTAAGCGCGCCCTAATAAATAATCGGCATTAGGTTCGTGTTTAGGGTTATGAATTACTTTTTCCAAGTACGGTACAGCTTTGGCTTTATTGCCATTATAATTAAGGTAGCAAACTCCAATGTTATAATTATATTTTTCATTTTGAGGTTCAGCAGCATGTAAAGCCATATAATCAGCCAGTGCATCCTCAAAATCTCCCGACAGCATTTTCTCTTCGGCTCCTTTAGCAGTTGCTTTGGTTATAGATTCATCTCCATCTTGAGCAGACAGAATAAAAGGAAATAGGAGTGCGATAAAAAGATACTTCTTCATAGACATATATATATCTTGCAAAATTAACTGAATTTATAGAAATTAATAGGTTTATTTTTAATAGTTTTTAAGTGGGAAAAGGCACGAATTCCACAAATAAAATCGCTACATAATATTAATAAAAATTCGCGTAATTAGTGTCCATAAAAAGTTACTTTTGCCCCAAAATTTCAGTTTTTGTACGATATAGAACCATATTTTAACTGGAGACACCTTTATATAGCTGCCGAGGATGAGAATTCTCCCTTTTTTGATCGTACCTATAGCGAAACTGAGTTTAGTAATACAATTTACAATTTTGTAATACATCCTCAGTGGGATGATTTTGGTTCTGAAACTATGTACCTTAAAGTTTTGTATGTTGATTATGAAGAGAAATACTGTATAATTGAGCTAATGGGAGAATGGAATGACGCAATTACAAATGATATCATGTTGATGAAACGCGATATTATCGATGAATTAAACTATTGTGAAATAAATAAATTTATAATAATCGGAGAAAATGTACTAAACTTTCATGCATCAGACGATAGTTACTATGAAGAATGGTTTGATGACGCAGGAGAAGACGGATGGATTATTTTTATGAATTTCCGCGAACATGTATTAGCAGAATTTAAGCAGCATAATATTGATTATTTCTTTTTATCAGGCGGCGAATTAGATGATTTTAACTGGAGGAGATTTAGTCCGGGGCAGGTTTTTGGCAATTTGAGTAAAATTATTGAGAAGCGGTTAAAGTAGATACGAATTACGAATTTTTTACGAGACTGTAAAATAGTACGAATAACAGCCTGATAAATTTCCTATTCGTACAATTCGTATGTATTTATTCGGAATTTGTATCTCCTGTCTTCATCAACCTTCCCAACTGTTTGCCAATATATTTTTCGGAAGTAATTAAGGCTCGCTGGATTCTTCGGGCATAATAAATACTATCAAGGACTTCCTTATTTTTTTCGTGCAGATGTTCGTAGGCTTTATCTACCAACACTTTTTGCTTTTCGATGATACTTTTTTGTCTTTGTGTAATACGAAAACGATTAAACAAAAAAAGTGAGAATACTATTACCAATACTAAAACCCCTGCTACAGCCTAAATAATAATTTGTTGCTTTTACTTTTCTTCGGCGGTTACCGCATCCAATTTTTCCTGAACTGCCTTTGCGGTTATTTCCTTTTTTTCAAACTCATAGGTCATAGCACTTTGAATAGTTCTCTTTTTTGTTTCCTCATTATCTATACTATCACTGTAAATAATATACAATTTATGGTGTTCAAAGGCAGACTTAAAATTACCTTTTGCACTATCTAAATTAGTAAGTGCGGCATAACTTTCTTTACTAACATCTTTGCTTCCAATTTCTTTTGCCAGGGCGAGGGCCTTATTTAAATACTCATCCGCCTCCTTGTGCTTATGAATTTTTATATATAAGGCCCCAAGGTTAATAAAAGAAGATGCTACCCCATCCATATCACCAATTTCTTCTTTTATTTTCAAGGAGGACAAATGACTTTTTAATGCTTCTTCATAATTATTTTCATAAGAATAAATAAAACCAATGTTGTTATATGAAGCTGCAAGCCCTTGTTTGTCCCCTAGTTCTTCATCAATTTTCATTGATGCCAGGTAATTTTTTAGCCCTCCACAATAATTACCCTGATTGAAGTAAATATTTCCAATGTTGTTATACGAATAAGAAATTCCTTCCAAATCTTTAACCTCTTATCTTTAAAGAAGCGAAGTAATTTATTAAAGCCTCCTTATAATTTTCCTGATAATCATAAACAACCCCAATGTTGTTGTAAGTATCTGCAACACCGTGCTTATCTCCCAATTCTTCAGCAATTTTTAAAGAAGTAAAGAAATTCCTTAGCGCATCCGGATAATTACCCATATTGGTATACACATTTCCAATATTTGTATAGGACTTTGCAATTCCTTTTTTTTCTACTAATTCCTCTTGAATTTTTAACGCTGCAAAATAACTTTTTAAGGCTTTTGAATAATTACCCTGACTAAAATAAATATTTCCAATAGCATGGTGCGCACCTGCCATATTTCTTTTTATTCCATTATTTAATGGAGTTAAAGACTGACTTAGTTCCAAACTTAATTTCCCGTATTTCAATCCCAATTCAAATTCTCCAATTTTCCTGTATTCATCACATAGTTTATATTGATGAATTACTTTCCCAGTATCTTCTTTGTCGGTTTTTAGAAGACCAAGAAGTGAATCTATTTTATTTTCTCCATTTGATGAGTTTTGAGAATAGGAGTGTTGAAAAAAGAGTATTGAGCAAAGAAAAAATAAACATGTGCAATTTTTCACACCCTAAAAGTAGCGAAATTCTTATTAGTCAACAGGCATTACAATTCTAAAAGTAGTTCCTTTTCCCAATTCAGATTGCTTGACGAAAATTTTACCATCATGATAGTTTTCTATTATACGTTTACATAAGGATAAGCCCATGCCCCAGCCTCTTTGTTTGGTTGTAAAACCGGGTTCAAAAACTGTTTTTAATCTGTTTTTTTCTATTCCTTTTCCGGTATCGCTTATATCAATACTAACATCATTACCTTCGCGTTGCAAACTAACCGTAATTGTTCCTTTTCCATCCATGGCATCAATTGCATTCTTACAAAGATTTTCTATCACCCACTCAAATAAGGGCACACAAACAGGTAATTCTGTAACTACTTTAAGGTTATTCTGATAAACAAAATTTACATTTTTTGTAAAGCGTTGGTTTAAATAATCTACAGCGTGCTCTAAAATAATTGCCATATTTTCATTATCAAGTGTTGGCTGAGAACCAATTTTAGAAAATCGATCTGTAATTGTTTGTAATCGCTCAACATCTCTGTTCATTTCATTTACAATAGAAGGGTCCACTGCACTTGCTTTCAAATGCTCTATCCAGGCCATTAAAGAAGATAAAGGAGTTCCTAACTGATGCGCAGTTTCCTTACTCATACCAACCCACACCATGTTTTGTTCGCTCTTACGCGCTGTACTGAATAAAGTGTAAGCAATTATTAAAAACAAACCGATAATGAGTAACTGCACATATGGATAAAAACGCAACTGTTTAAGTGTAGATGACTCGTCATAGAAAATATAATTTTTAACTCCATCTCCCAAATTAATTTCTAGTGGAGCGGCTTGTTGCCTCATGCTGTTAAGTTTAGCGGCAAGTAATTTGGGATTGTTTAGAATTAATGAATCTATATCATTGCTAATGTCAAGCACTTTGCGTTGCGTTGAGTCGGTATAAATAACTGGAACCGAAGCACTATTTATAACAACATCCGCATTAAAGGATTTAATAAGTGTATCGAAAACTAATTTTATCTCGGAAAATATTTTAGAATCTTTATAGTACACATAATTCTTTTTTCCAGGAGCATATTCAACTTCAATTGGAGGATGCAAACGCTGCATTTCTTCCAATTGTTGGGCCAGATAAACCGGGTCATTTTCTCTCAAAGAATCAAGATTACGCTTTCCTCCTATTTTTCCGTCGTTATTGGTAATAATTACCGGAACTGTATTATTATCCTGCAAAACGCGCAATGCAAAACTTAAGTCTGAAACATCTTTGCCAAGTTCTTTTGTAGCAGCAGCATAAAGTTCTACCTTTTTACGCTCTTCGTTTTGCATTTTAAGGAAAAGGTCGTTTGTAGTTTTTAATAAAATTGCCCGTTTTTGAACTGCTTTAGCCCAAAGTTGGACTTTCTCCTTTTCTTCGTCCGAAATTTTTTTTACAATTTGTCTGGAATACCAAAGCGAAACAATAACAATGCACATAGCTGAGGCTGCGAGCCACCATTTCCAGCGTTGTTTTTGTTGGTAGATTTTCATTTTATTTCACCGCAAAGGCGCGAAGGCGCAAAGACTTTTTTTATTTGTTTAGATTTCCTTTCGCATACGCGCAACAGGGAGATCCAATTGTTCTCTGTATTTTGCTACTGTGCGACGAGCAATGTTGTACCCTTTTTGTTTTAAGATTGTGCAAAGTGCATCATCGGTGAGCGGTTTACGTTTGTCCTCTGCCCCAATACAATCCGCTAATATTTTTTTTACTTCTCGCGAAGAAACTTCCTCTCCGCTATCGGTACTTAGTGATTCGGAAAAGAAAAATTTTAAAGGAAACGTTCCAAAAGGAGTAGTAACATATTTACTGTTTGCTACACGAGAAACAGTGGAAATATCCAGCCCCACCTTCTCTGCAATATCTTTTAAAATCATGGGTTTCAATTTCGTTTCATCACCTGTAACGAAATATTCTTTTTGATATTGCATAATTGCGTTCATCGCAATCAATAATGTTTGCTGCCGTTGAAATAGTGCTTCAATAAACCATTGTGCTGTTTCAATTTTATTTTTTATAAAACCGGATGCTTCTTTTGCGCTTTTTTCTTTTGCTTTGTTGTAACGCGTAAGCATATCCAAATATTCCTGACTGACTTTCAACTCAGGCATATTACGTTGTGTTAAGGCCAATTCAAGAATTCCATCCGTTGAAGAAAGAATAAAATCGGGAATAACTTCCTGAATATTTTTAGAACCTTGCTCTGATGTACTGCCGGGTTTAGGATTGAGTTTAGTAATTTCGGCAAGAACTTCTTTTAAATCTTCCTCGCTTATATCAAGTTTACGTGAAATTTTATCGTAATGCTTTTTAGAAAATTCCTCCATGCACAACTTAACAACATCAATTGCATAATGCACTTCCTTAGTCTGGTTTTCGGTACGCTCAAGTTGCAACAATAAACATTCTTGCAAAGAACGAGCCGCAATACCGGGAGGATCCAGTTTTTGTAAAGTTTTAATTATAGCTTCTATTTCTTCGCTGGTAGTATTTATGTTTTGCGTAAATGCTAAATCATCTACAATAGAGTTGGTATCCCTGCGTATATACCCATCATCGTCTATGCAACCGATTAAATATAATCCAATTGTATATTCCTTCTCGGGGACGTCAAGCATTCCCAATTGCTCTTCAAGTAAATCATGAAAATTGGTAACCTCTCTTACCGGAATTTCCTTAAAATCATTGTCTTTACCGCTGTTGTTTACTTGATATTTATAATCGGCAAATTCATCTTCATCTACATAGTCTTCGAAGCTTACTTCATCGTTTTGTATTGCACCTTCACTATCTTCGGTTTCTATTTCATCATCCGAAGTTGGAACATCTTCCGAAAAATCTTCTTCCGCTTCCGGTGCGCTCTCATCGTCTTCTTCTAACGCAGGATTTGTTTCAAGTTCTTCCTTAATACGCTGTTCTAAAGCCATTACAGGCAATTGTATCAGCTTCATTAACTGAATTTGCTGGGGAGAAAGTTTTTGTTGCAGCCTTAATTGCTGCGATTGTCTCATTGCCATAATACAGCCGTAAAGATACGAATTATCCCAAAGGAAGAAGTGATTAGGGATTAGTGCTTAGTGGCTAGGAAATTTCTCTCTTTCCATTGGGAACAGCCGGGTTTCCCTGGTAAATGGTATATTCTTCTAAATTTTGAGTTGCTACAGAGCTTACGCTTAATACTGCATGACTACCAACTGTAACTCCAGGACAAACAACAGATTTAGCACCAACCCATGAACCCTGTTTAAGTGTAATATCACCCACCATTAAATCGAATGTGCTTTTCTTATAATTATGGTTGCCGCACAAAAGCATTGCGCCCTGCGAGATACAAACATTATCTTCTATTACAACATCTCCCAAATTATCTATCCATACTTTTTCTCCAATCCAAACATGATTACCAATTTTTAAACGCCATGGATATTTAATATTTATTCCGGGCTTGATGACAACTCCGTTACCGACTTTAGCGCCAAAACATTTTAGCCAGAAAATTTTTATTCCGTTAAAAGGAAAAGAAGATTTGAAATAGGTAGCGTTTACGCAATACCAGAGGCCCCGCATAATAAAACTACGTCCCGGTTTGTATGATGAGTTATTGAAGGAAGAAAGATTTGTTTGATTGCTCACAGAGACAAAAGTACTAAAAAACAGAAAACAGCAATTTTTGCGCTTTATCTACGTTTAACAGTTAATAAAGTAAAAAATATTTCTGTCAAAAGGCTTGTTTTAACTGTATTTTTACCAAATACATGGGGAGCATAAAAAAACAGGGAATTACCAACACAATTATATCATACATAGGTATTGGCGTTGGCTTTTTAAACCTCATTCTGCTTCAACCCTTCATGTTAAAGCCTGAAGAACTCGGTTTGACAAGAATATTGTTCTCTTTTACTTTACTGGTTGGAACATTATTCCCGCTTGGCTTAAATTTTCTGACAATTAAATTTTTTCCCCGGTTTAAAAATAAAGAAAACGGACACAATGGCTATTTCGGACTTTTACTTTTATTTGCATTAATTGGTTATGCAGTAATTGCCTGTGTTATTTTTTTTACAAAGGATACTATTATTGCAAAGTATGACAGCTCTCCATTATTTGTAGAATATTTTTATTACGTATTACCCATTTCGTTTTGTGTTGGATTTACTTCCATTATTACGGTTTATTGCAATGCCCTTTTTAAAACAAGCGTGCCAAGCTTTTTAAATGATGTTTACTTACGGGTTTTTATGACAATTATTGTCACACTTTATTATCTGAAATTAATTTCTTTCCCTGTTTTTATATTTTTATTTGCTTCATCCTACTGTATACAATTACTGGTTCTGTTGAGTTATGTAAAGTTTTTGAAAGCTTTTAGTTTAAAAATTAACTGGTCGTTTTTTAAAGCTCAGCATAAATCAGAAATACTTAAATACACTTTATTACTGGCTTTTACTTCACTTGCCTCTATTGGCGTAAGAAACATTGACATACTTATTATTGGCAGTTATTTGAGTTTAGATGCTGTTGCTGTTTACTCGTTGGGAATGACAATCGGCACTTTAATTGAAATCCCAATAAGCTCGTTGGGAAGAATTGCTGATACTAAAATAGCGGATGCCATTCAGCGAAATGATATGCGCATGGTACAGGAAGTTTACAGGCAATCCGTAAAATTTTTAATACTCATTGGCGGAATTCTTTTCATTTTACTTTATGCAAATATTAACGAAGCCATCAGTTTTTTACCCGAAAAATACCATGAAGCAAAATGGGTTGTTTTAATTATAGGATTCAGTGCTTTTATTAATATGGCAACCGGAATTAATGGCTCAATCATATATTACTCACATAAATATATAAGCGGGACTGTTTTAATTTTTATGATGATTTTAGTTTCCGTAGTACTTAATATTTTATTGATTCCTATTTATGGGATTGAAGGTTCTGCTGCTGCTACTGCTGTTGCCTTGGTACTATTTAACATTTCCAAATATTTTCTTATTAAAAAACATTTTAATCTTCAGCCTTACGATTCAAAGACCTTTAAAATTTTACTTACAATTACTATTTGTCTTGGCGTTGGATATGTGTTCCCTTCCTTTGAGAACAGAATTCTTTTAATTGCTATACGAAGTATTGTTTTAACCGGGGTTTTTATAGCGCTATTGTTAGGATTGAAAGTTTTTTCGCTTAATGAATTAAAAAACATTAAGAATTTTAATTAATATTTTATTTAACTACCCGAATAAATGCCCGAATACATCTTCCATTTTAGCAACGTTGGTAATTTTTATTTTGTATTTATTCAGGTCTAAGCCTTTGGTATTATAAGCTGAAATGAACATTCTCTTAAAACCAAGTTTCTCGGCCTCGGCAATACGCTGTTCAATTCTGTTTACAGGACGAATTTCACCTGTTAAACCAACTTCAGCGGCGAAACAAGTATCTTGCGGAATGCATAAATCTTCGCCAGAAGAAAGAACAGCACAAACCACTGCCAAATCAATCCCGGGATCTTCTACTTTTATTCCTCCTGCAATATTTAAAAAAACATCTTTCACTCCCAATCTAAATCCGCAACGTTTTTCTAAAACTGCAAGTAACATATTTAATCTACGTAAATCAAAACCGGTTGATGCTCTCTGCGGTGTTCCATAGGCCGCACTACTTACTAAAGCTTGTATTTCAATCAACATGGGGCGCAAACCTTCCATGCTGGCGGCAATTGCCACTCCGCTAGCAGGTGAATCGCGCTGTGTAATTAAAATTTCTGATGGATTTGATACTGCGCGCAAGCCTGTTCCGCGCATTTCGTAAATACCTAATTCATTTGTTGAGCCAAAACGATTTTTTGTGGTACGTAATAATCTGTAAACATAATTTCGGTCACCTTCAAATTGCAAGACTGTGTCAACCATGTGCTCTAAAACTTTTGGTCCGGCCAGACTACCATCTTTAGTAATATGTCCGATAATAAAAACCGGAGTTGAGCTTTCTTTTGCAAAACGCATTAACTCAGCAGCGCATTCCCTAACCTGCGATACACTACCCGGGCTTGATTCAATAAACGAAGTATGCAAAGTTTGGATAGAATCGACAATTACAAGATTTGGCTCTAGTACTTCTATTTGCTTAAAAATATTTTGGGTATTTGTTTCCGATAAAATAAAACACTCGGTATTTTGTATTCCAACACGTTCGGCGCGCATCCGTATTTGCTGTTCGCTTTCTTCCCCAGAAATATAGAGTATTTTAATTCCTTTTGCCTGTAAAGCAACCTGCAACATCAAAGTAGATTTACCAATACCGGGTTCTCCACCAAATAATACAAGTGACCCGGGTACAATTCCCCCACCTAAAATTCTGTCTAACTCAACATCATTAGAAGAAAAACGTGTTTCGTTTTGGGCATCAATTTCTTGTATTAACATTGGTTTGCGTGCTCTTTGCAAAGAAGTAGAACCGCTGGTGTTTTTGGTTTCTTTCACTAAAATTTCTTCCGCAAAAGTATTCCACTCATTACAGGATGTGCACTTACCAAGCCACTTGGCTGATTGAAAGCCACAATTCTGACAAAAAAAAGATGATTTGGTTTTAGCCATTGCCCGTAAAAGTAACTATTTTTGCTCCCTCTATGCCAAACAAGCTCCAAAAATTTGCTGAATTAGATACACTTTCAAATTCTTCGTTTCTCCTTTTCGGTAAAATAAAGGAAGGTCATCCACTAAAGGGAAAATGGAGGGCAGATTTTTTTAAAAACAATAACCCGATTGTACTTGAACTGGGCTGCGGAAAAGGGGAATACACTATCGGGCTTGCTAAAAATAATTCGAACAAAAATTACATTGGTATAGACATAAAGGGTAACCGGATATGGACTGGCGCTAAATACGCATCAGAAAACAAATTTGTAAACGTTGCTTTTATAAGAACACGCATTGATTTTATCGAGTATTGCTTTAGTGAAGGAGAAGTTGATGAAATATGGCTAACATTCCCCGATCCTCAGCCCCAAAAAACAAGGGCTCGAAATCGTTTAACGAATCCGGTTTTTTTAACCCGATACAAAAAAATTATAAAACCCGGCAGCTTACTACACTTAAAAACAGATAGCACAAGTTTTTATGAATATACACTGGCAGTTATTGCAGAATTAAAATTAGAATTACTTTATTCAACAGCTGATTTATATTCACATAATCCGTCCGGAAAAGAAGAACTGACGACCATAAAAACACACTATGAACAGCTTTTTACTGCAAAAGGTGAAAAAATTAAATACTGTTGTTTTAAACTATCGTAAATTAACCGCATGGAATTATTAACCCCAGAAAACTGGAAAGACTACGAACTGTTAGATGCAGGAGATTTTGAAAAACTCGAACGTTTCGGGCAATACATAACTATTCGTCCTGAACCACAAGCCGTTTGGCCCAAGCAATTGAGTAATGTTGATTGGGAAAAACAAGCGCATGTAAAATTCGTTCCAAAATCCAGCTCGCAGGGCGATTGGAAAAAGTTTAAACAAATGCCGGAACAGTGGAAAATCAATTATGAATTAAGAATGAAAAATTCAGAATTGAAGAAAATACAATTTAGATTGGGATTAACCGCATTTAAACACGTAGGCGTTTTTCCTGAGCAGGCAGTTAATTGGGATACTATTACCACATTTCTCTCAAAACAAAATAAACCCAAATTTTTAAACCTATTTGCGTACACGGGTGGTGCCTCCTTAGCAGCCCGTGCCGCAGGAGCCGATGTTACGCATGTTGACAGTATAAAGCAAGTAGTAAGCTGGGCAAACGAAAACATGCAGCTTTCGTCGCTCGACAATATACGCTGGATGGTAGATGATGCACTTAAATTTGTAAAAAAGGAAGTCCGTAGGGGAAATACCTATACCGGAATAATATTAGACCCTCCCGCCTACGGACACGGTCCAAACGGAGAAAAATGGAAACTGGAAGACAATATTACCGAAATGATGGAGGAAGTGTTGAAACTTCTTAATCCCGATAGACATTTGTTAATAATTAACGCCTATTCTTTAGGATTCTCTAGCATAATAATTGAAAACCTTTTGCGTTACTATGCTACAGAAAAACAATCAAAGCTTCAAACAGGCGAATTATTTTTAAAAGCCAAGAGTGGTATTAAGTTGCCCCTTGGTGTTTGGGGCAGGTTGACTAAAGAATAATATGCACCCCAAAAGTTACTTCACACACAAAAATATTTTTATTTTCGGGCTTGTTTTGATGGCGATTGGTATGCCGGTCTCCCGATTTTTGGTCAGTATTTCTCAACTAATATTACTTGGCAACTGGATTATTGAGGGAGATTTTATTGCCAAATGGGGTAAATTAAAAAAATCAAAAGCTTTCTGGGCATTTATAGGTATTTATCTTTTTTATGCAGCAGGGCTGCTGTGGACAGAAGACTACACGTATGCATTAAAGGAACTCCGGATTAAACTACCTATTTTATGGCTGCCGGTTTTGTTTTTTACTTCTGCATGCCCAAGCAAAAAAGAATATCATGCAATCTTACATTTTTTTGTCGCCTCTACAGTTGTTGCTTCCTTATGGAGTATTGCAATTTATTTAGGATTAACCTCTATTAAAATTCACGATGTTAGAGAAATATCAAGGTTTGAATCGCACATTCGTTTTTCTTTAATGATTGTACTTTCAATTTTGTATTTGTTTTTTGTATTGATAAAAAAAGACATTGTTAGATTTAAGTCAATATATGGCTGTATTTTATTATGGCTTTTATGTTTTTTGATTTTACTTCAATCGTTTACAGGAATTATTATTGCCGGCATAATTGCTTTTACTGCTCTTTCGTGGATTTTAGTTTCAAAAAATTCATTACTCCTGAAATTATCATTTTCTGTAATAGTAATACTATCGGCAGGTTATATAATTTACATTGTAAGCGACGAATGGAAAAAATGCCATGAGATGTATTTGATTGATTACAATAAATTTCCACGTGTTACAATAAATGGAAACGGTTATTATCATGATACGTCTTCCAAACTAACTGAAAACGGGAACCTTGTATGGTCATTTATTGCCGAAGGAGAATTAAAAAAGGAATGGAATAAAAAAAGCTGGCGCATGTACGATAGCTCTGACTTCAAAGGAAATCCCCTCCGTTTTACATTAGTAAGATACATGGCTTCGAGAGGATATAAAAAAGATTCCGTCGGAATTTCTCAACTTAACGAAGATGACCTAAATAATATAGAAAATGGTTTTGCAAATTATATGTATACTAAAACATCTTCTTTACGTACGCGTATTCATGAGTTAATTTGGGAATTGGGTGAAGCCTCTCAAAAACAAAACCCAACAGGACATTCTTTAACCATGCGATTTGAATTTTGGAAAACAGCCTGGCATATAATTGCGAAACACTCTATAGCCGGTGTTGGAACCGGTGATGTTGAAAAAGCATTTAAAGAACAATATATAATTGATAAAACCGCATTGCCCTTGCACTGGCAATTGCGATCGCATAATCAATTTCTTGCGATTGGAGTATCCCTTGGTGTCATTGGTTTTATACTATTCTTGCTCTCCTTTTTTGCACCTTTCATTTTTGCAAAAAAGCATTCACGTTTTTTTATACTTATTATGCTGATACAGTTCTTATCCTTTTTTAATGAAGATACTTTAGAAACAGCGGCCGGTGTAACATTTTGCGTGTTTTTTGCTCAATTACTTTTTCATAACGACGAGTATAATTTGTAATCTGCACTGCCACAGATTTCGCAAATTATCACAAATTGAAACTTAGAAATTAATAAAGAATTGGAAAAAAACAATCGGTTTAAAAATAATCTGTGTAAATTCGTGTAATCTGTGGCAAAAAGCAGCTCATTTTGAAAATACTTCAAGTAAATACAGAAAAAACCTGGCGCGGCGGCGAGCGACAAACCTATTATAATATTCAAGGCTTTTTACAACAAGGACACGAAGTAGAATTGCTTTGTAGAAAAGATACACCCTTACACAGTAGAGCAAAGGAGCTTGATATTAATATTCATCCAGTAAGCAACGGTCTGCAGGCAATTTTATATTTAATAAAGCATGCACGTTACGTTGATATAGTTCATGCACAAACTGCATCTGCACAGATGTATGGGGTGTTTTCCTCAATTGCCCATAAAACTCCCATAGTTTATACCCGTAGAGTTGATTTTGTTCCCTCCGGATTTTTTACAAAATTGAAGTACAACCGCACCGATAAATTGATTGCAATTTCTTCGGCCATTAAAAATATTCTCGAAAATTTTGATCAGACTGATATCTCCGTAATACCTGATATTGCTAATCCTAAAGAATTAAACAAAGATCGCGCAACTAAACTCATTCATTTTAGAGGGTGGCACAATAAAATAATAATTGCGAGTGTAGCTGCTTTGGTTCCGCATAAAGACCCACTTACGATGGTGAATGCCATTTACCACCTTTCACAAATGCGGGATGATTTTATGTTTTTGCATTTTGGCGAAGGAGATTTACAACACGATGTAGAAAGAGAAATTGCAGATTTAAATGTTACCCGATGGTATCATTTAATGGGGCATGTAGATAATGTAGAAGATTTTTTCTCGATTTTCAATGTGTTTGTAATGAGTTCTCAGGAAGAAGGTTTAGGAAGCAGTGTGCTTGATGCCTTTCAATACAAAGTCCCGGTTGTTAGCACCAATGCAGGAGGGTTAAAAGAAGTTGTTGAAGGAAATGGTCTTGTGTGCGATGTAAAAGACGCTAAAGCACTTGCATTAAGTATTAATGAAATATTAAATGATTCTGAACTGAAAAAAGCTATTACAGAAAACGCTTTTGAAGAAGTAAATAAAAAATATTCTTTAGAAACGATTACCAATCAATATATACAGGTATTTGAGTCAATGAAAAAATAGATAGATGCCGTCATCCGGGTATTTTATTTTACAGCATACAACTTCTTAAGCTTACGATACTTCAACTTAGTAGCCCAAGCTGAGTTTTTGCAAATTTCATAACCGTATTTACCGTCCAAAAACCCGGCCTTCAAAAAATAACTCTCTATAAATTTTGCTACCTGACTAAAATACAATTTTACAAAAGTTGGTTTCTTTTCTTGAGAAAATAAAGCTTTCGCAGAAATATCTGTAAAATATTCTATTTGCTTTAAATGACTTTCAATTGTATCAAAACTGTAATGCAAAATATCACCTTCCAAATATCCTGTATTTTTATCTCCCTCAAATAATTCGTATTTATCGTGTGGATTTATT
This sequence comes from uncultured Flavobacteriaceae bacterium, assembly GCA_964653165.1. Lineage (GTDB taxonomy): Bacteria > Bacteroidota > Bacteroidia > B-17B0 > Aurantibacillaceae > PALSA-968. The sequence continues at coordinate 20,441 of CAZZEI010000027.1, forward strand.
CCTCGCCACTCCCCTTTTCTGCTATCCCATAGCCGTAATTTTTTATCGGGGTACCAACCGCAATGTTTTACCCAATGTCCGCAATAATTAGTTAAGCGGTTCATGTAATAGCCATCTTTATTCCAATTTGCTTTTGCTTGTAAAATAGATTGAATTAATTTTTCATCCAAGGCTTCATCAGCGTCTAAAGAAAGTACATGCGGGAATTGCGCCTGTGTTATCGCCCAATTTTTTTGCTGAATATGTCCTTCAAAAGCGTGTTCTACAAATCGGACGCCATTAGCCAAACATATTTCTTTTGTTTTGTCTTTGCTGAAAGAATCAACTACAACAATATCATCAGCAACAGCCTTTACCGAATCGAGGCAACGAGCAATATTTTTTTCTTCGTTAAAAGTTATTATTACTACAGAGAGCTTGATCATTCTACTCACCCATTACCTGTTTACCATGTCCCTCTGTATCTACAGCAGAAATTACTCTATCAATTATTCCGTCTTTAATTATAAATGTAGTTCGTACAATACCATCATAAATTCTTCCGTACAACATTTTTTTACCCCACACGTCGTAGGCTTTAATCATATCTTTATTTACATCAGCAATAAGTGGAAACGGTAAAGAGAATTTGTCGGCGAATTTCTTATGCGATTTAACATCATCTGCACTTACTCCTACTACCGCGTAATTTTGCAGCGTTAAATATTTATACTCATCCCGTAAACTGCAGGATTGAGCAGTGCAACCCGAAGTATCATCTTTAGGGTAAAAATAAAGCACTAAGGTCTTTCCTGTAAAATCATTTAATGAAACCTGATTTGCACGTTGGTCGTGCCCCACAAAAAACGGAGCAACATCTCCCTCTTTAAAACTTGTTACATGCGTTTTAAAAGAGGTTTGATACACTAGGTTTGATATACGGGGTCTCTTAGTAGTTCTTTTTTTGCCAACGGCTTTCTTTAAAGATTTCTTGCCTGCCGTAGCCTTTTTTTTGGAGACAGGTTTCTTTACAACTTTCTTTATAGTCTTTTTAGGCGATTTTTTCTTCGCGACTGATTTTTTTCTTGACTCTTGCTTCTTTGCTCTTACTTCTTTCTTTTTCTTCGCCATAATCTCAAAAATTACTCTTTCACAAATTTTCCTTCGTTAATCAACGTTTGGTTTCGGAAAATCTTGTACAAATATAAACCTTGCGGCATATTTTCTACCGATAAAATAATTGTTTTGTCTGCAGATTGAATATTTTTAATCTCAGCACCTAAAATTGAATAAATTTTAATATCAATATGGCCTTGTTGATTTTCAAAAACAAACTGTACTTGTTGAGAAGCCGGATTTGGAAAAACATTTATAGGATTAACATTACCAAGAGTACTTTGAATTCCTGTCATTCCGCAGAGCAAAGCATTAAAACCATCCAATTTACCGTATCCCCAATTTATATTTGGCAAACCGCCGCCGGTAAAATAATCTTGTCTAGCACCGCAAGTAATTGAATTTTTAATTTGAATGTTTGTTGCTGTAGGATTTTTTTGCAAATATAAAGCAGCAAGTCCGGCAACATTTGGAGAAGCAGCAGAAGTACCACCAAATGCCATATGCATGGTGTCTTCAGATATTATTTCATTACTTGCCGGGAAATTAACTGCAATGTAATTGCTCAAAAACAAAGTACCTGTTGTAACTACATTATCGCCCGGAGCGGCAATATCCGGCTTAATACGGTTATCGCGCGTTGGTCCACGGCTGCA
>CAZZEI010000028.1:0-21883 GCA_964653165.1 uncultured Flavobacteriaceae bacterium
AGTTTGTGTTACAGCCACTGAAACGGCATATTTTACAGAATCTATACAACCAAATGCATCATTAATAATCATTGTTAATGTATCTACTCCTATTGTATTGAAAGTTATTGTAGGCCCATTGCAATTGGTACAAGATCCATTTACAAAGGTGGGGGTCGTACCAAGAATAAAAGGAGAAGAATGCCATTGATAATATAATATTGGCCCCGGGTTTGCATTACCAATAAATTGATAAGGAGTACCGGTACAAAATAAGGTAGTGGTACCAACCGGAGGAACGATTGTAAGAGTTGTTTGTGGGTTTACAACTAACAGAACTGTTTGTGTTGCCACACAGGTACCCGTATTAGCGGTTACAGTATAAATAGTACTAACCAAAGGAGTTACTGCAACAGTATTGGTAGTTGCGCTTCCTGAATTAGCGCTCCAAGTCCAAGTAGTGGCAGCACTCGCCGTTAAAGTAGAAGTTCCTCCCGGGCATAAACTTGGAGGATTTGCAAGAATTGTTACAGGGCATTGTGCTTTTATTTCAGTTAGAAACAAAACCATGCCTAAAAAAAACATGAAAAAGTGGTGCTTTTTCATAGGGTTACAATTTTTTGGATTACGAATGTAGTCATTTTTTTCAGAACTAAAAAACGGCAATTTTTACTTTTTAAAAGGCTCTAAAACAGAATTTATGTCGACTGCAATTTCGCTGGCTATTTTTTGTGTATAGCTGCCTTCAATTTTAATTTTATAGTCGGCCGGTTTTACTTTAAAATTGGCCACAAGAGTTATTTCGGTACCGTTTATTTTTAATGTTCCCGGTATGCTAACCTCCTGAGTAACACCATGCATATCCATTTTACCAACGCAAGTAACAGGATAATCACCGGGTTTAGAAAAATCTACTTTTTCGGTTATTTTTCCTTTAAAAGTCGCAAATGGATACTTTGGACTCTCCAAATAATTTTCATTAAAATGCGATTCCATGAAGGAAGAAGCAAATTTAAATGCCTTGATTTGAGCCTGTACCTGCACAGCACCACTTGTGGCATCTAAAACCACAACAGCATTTTTATTAGTTGCTTCAATGTCTTCCAAGGTTGCTTTAGAAAGAAAATGTATAGTTGAGGTTTTACCCTTATATAATTGAGAATAAGCTAGGTTACAAGCCAAGACTCCGATTAAAATTAGCATCGATTTTTTCATAATAGTTATTTTATTCAAAGATAGTTATTTCCCTTAAATGGTTACCTATAAGGACCGGAAAAGGGTATTTTTTTAGGGTTTTAACGAGAATTTGTTTGTAAGGTTTCATCTTACCTTGTTTTTTTAAAGTTATTTGCCAAAACCTTGCCAAAATTGTTTGATGTGATAAAAGGTGTTTTTTATGCGTTGATGTTGTTTTTACCTCAAAAAATTGGGCCGCATCTTTATAAATTTCATTCTGAAATCTTTTTAGTACAATTTGTCTGGATGGTTTTTGTTGAAACTCTAACATTGGTAGTTGATACAAATTTCTCCAAATATCCTTAGCTGTCCTCCGTTCAATGAATGTTTTATTTTTATTTGTGAGAAAAAAGTATTCGAAATAACGTGTCCTTTTTTTTGTTTTTGAAGTTTTTATTGGATAATTTTTTGCTTTACCAAACGGTCCGCTTAGACATTTATCATTAAAAATACATGCCCCGCAATTTGGATTTGTAGGTGTACAAAATTTTGCACCAAACTCCATGATAGCCTGGTTATATGTTGCGGGATTTTTTTTATCGATCAGTTCATTGGCTAATTGAGCGAATTGCTTTTTCCCTTCGCCACTATTTATTGGTGTTTCAATTGCAAATATACGGGCAAGTACCCGATAAACATTGCCATCAACTACCGCGTTAGGTTTATTAAAACAAATAGAAGAAATTGCCGCAGCTGTGTAATCACCAACGCCTTTTAATTTTTTTAAGTCGTAAAAATCATTGGGAAAAATGCCTTTGTAATTTTTTACAATATCTTTTGCTGCGTAATGCAAATTTCTTGCGCGCGAGTAATATCCTAATCCCTGCCATAGTTTTAAAACTTTTTGCTCAGGTGCTTTTGCCAAATCATATACTGTTGGAAAAGTTTCAACAAATTTTAGGTAATACGGCAAGCCCTGAGCAACGCGTGTTTGTTGTAAAATAATTTCTGATAGCCATATTTTGTAGGGGTCTGTTGTATTGCGCCATGGAAGCTCGCGCTTATTTTGCTCGTACCACTTTATGAGTTTTTTTGCAATCAAGTTTTTTATAGTTTATGAAACGCAGATGACGCAGTCCCGATAGTTATCAGGAGTTAAGATTAAATATGATTTTCTTTGAGGATACGTATTTATTTGCTTAGCAATACAACGGCATATGCATTAACTCCGTTTTCGCTTCCCACATATCCTAATTTTTCGTTGGTAGTTGCTTTAATGGAAATATCTTCTTCGCTGATTTCTAAAATTGGTGCAAGTGCTTTTTTCATTGCAGGAATATGCGGATTTATTTTTGGCTCTTCTATACACAAAGTAGAATCAACATTACCGACTTTATATCCTTTTTCTTTTACCAGCTTCATGGATTCAGCTAAAAGAATTTTACTGTCTATGCCTTTAAATTTTGCATCTGTATTCGGAAAATAATGCCCAATGTCCCTCAAGCCGGCAGCCCCTAAAAGCGCGTCGCAAATTGCATGAATTAATACATCGGCATCGCTGTGGCCAACACAACCTTTTGTGTGAGGAATTTCAACTCCGCCCAAAAAAAGTTTTTTTCCTTCTTGTAAAGGGTGCACATCAAATCCAAAGCCTACTCTTATGTTCATACTAAATTTACAATTTTATTATTGACGATTTTTTTATTTTTAATCCTTAAATTATAAATAATCCATCCCGATAGCTATCGGGAGTAAATCATTTTATGTTATTGTAAGACGCCTATTTTTTTTCCAACCTCTGCGAAAAAATCTTTTACCAATGCCGAAGTTTGTTCATCAGCAGTTGCTTTAAGATACGTATCGGTAAGGGTTAAAATATTTTGTATGTAAAACTTTTTCATTTCATCCACACTCATATCGCGTGTCCATAAATCAACACGCAGTGTGTTATTCTCTTTTTCATCCCACAATGCCACCATCATACTTTTGCAATTGCTTACTTTTCCTGCATCGGGCGCGCTCCACTCAATGTTAACGGGTAAATTATTATCGTCGAGACTGACTTTAAATTTTATTTCGGTTTCTTTCATTTTATCAGTTATAGAGTTATTGATTTATAGAATTATTGAGTTTTAATGGTTATAACGTCTATGGCTTATACTTTGATTTAGTTAATATTTTCTGCGAATCCTTTTCGTCCATTAATTGCTGCAAAGTTACATCCAAATTTTTATCCATGTATGCGCGTACTATTTGCCAGCCAATATACATAGCCACCCGAGGCGGGCATTGTTTGCTGATTGCGGAAGTAAAAGGACCTTCAGATACGTATGGCGCGAGTTCTTTTAAATCATTTTTAAAAAGCCTGTCCTTCTCTAAAAAATGTGCCCACAGGTTTTTTTTATATTGTTTACAGTATTCCATTTGAATTGATGAGTAGCCAATTTTTATTGAATCTTCTACACCGGGAGTGACAGCATCAAGTGCATAATAAATTTTTCCATAAAACATCATATAATTAAGTAGGTTGCTTTGTGTTTCATCCTTATCAAAACAATGCATAACCCACCAACGCATAGCATCGTTAACAACATATTCTTTACTCATACAACGTAGTTTGTATCGCGGCCATTGTAACATTTGGTAATATTCGTTGTTCACACCTAAATACATATCCAGACTAATTCCTAAAGTGCTGTCTATATTAGTAGTAATATTTTGATTAAAGCCTGAGATAAAACACACATATTGTCTGGGCATTTCGGCTTTTGGAAAATGAAATTTAAAATATTTGAAAGATAACGTTAAATCATCTTCCAATTTTTTTATTTCAGCTTCAGGATATGTTTGCGCTACCATTTTGTGTACCCTTTTCATATCTGCATCAGTAACAAAAAGTTTCAGCGCTTTGTAAACTGAGTCGCGTTCTTCGCCATGATTAATGACATTAAAAATAAAACTGTTATAAAAAGCATGGTATTTAATGGTCATCCTTTTTGATACAGCTCTGAAAGAATCGGGACGGGTGGTGTAAATATCTTCATCCAGACGTAAGATAGATACCTGGGTTAAATCAACCTCCGATACATCTATATCCTTTAGTCTATTAGATGAACAGCCTGTAAACAGGGCAATGCAAACGCAAACAGTAAATAATTTGTTCATTCAATAAAAGATATATCTTTGTTCTGCAAAAATTCAAAAACTTAAGCACATGAAAAAATTAGTTTGTACTTTATTTATTATCAGCTTTAGCGCTGCTTTCGTATCTGCACAAGACAGTGGGGATAAGAAAGTGAGATTAGGAATTTCAGTAACTCCGGCAATGAACTGGTTATCTCCAACTAATGCCAACAAAGTCACTTCGGGTGGAATGGTATTAAAAACAGGTATTGGTTTATCAGCCGATTTCAGGTTAACTGATGTAATTTGGTTTCACACTGGTGTTGAATATACGGGCGCGGGTGGAAAACTAAAGTATCAGGCAAACGATACTGCTTTTTATTATTACAAAGATGATATCATCAATCCGGTAGCTGCTGCAAATGTGGGAAATCCTTATAATTCTACCGGTTCTTCAAACGGACAATCGTATAGATTAATGAGCAGAACCCATAAAGTAGGTTATGTGCATATTCCTATTGGTTTTAAATTAAAGACCAAAGAGCTTGGTGCTATGACTTATTTCGGACAAATTGGTGGAGATGTTTTTTTTAAGACAAGTGCTGTTGGGGATGATGTTGTGAGAAAAGATATCACCGGAGCAGAAAGCACTTTCGCTAAAAATAAATTATCTGACGCAGTAAGTTTTTTCAATGCCGCTGTTCATGTAGGTGCAGGTACTGAATACAGAGTGTCGGGTTCAACATCCATTTTATTTAGTATAAATTACCGTCATTCTATGACAAATTTTACCAGCGATGGAACAAATTATGTATTAAAAACATCGGGTAACCTTGCGGCTTCAAGCATTGCTCAATTTAATAACGGTTCAAGACTGAGACAAATTGTTTTAACGGTTGGAATAATGTTTTAATAATTACTTAGTAATTTTAACCCCTGGAGTTTAAGATAGACTTCAGGGGTTTTTATTTTATGAAGAAAAAAGAAATCATAAATCATATTGTAGGCTGGCTTAATTCGTATTCTGGTAAGTCGGGGACCAACGGTTTTGTTGTTGGAATTTCGGGAGGTGTTGATTCCGCGCTCACTTCTACTTTATGTGCACTTACACAAAAACCTGTTATTGTATTAAGTATGTCTATCAGGCAACATAGTTCTGAGCATGATAGAGGATTAGAACATATAGCATGGCTGAAGAAAAATTATAAAAATGTTTCATCCGAAATAATAAATCTTACAGAAATATTTGAAAAAATTGAAACTGACTTTCCAAAGCAGGTTCAGGATTTTCTTACAATGGCAAATACACGTGCACGACTACGCATGACAACTCTTTATGCATTTGCAGGAAATAAAAAAATGTTAGTTGCAGGAACAGGAAATAAAATTGAAGATTTTGGTGTAGGGTTTTTTACCAAGTATGGCGATGGCGGAGTTGATATTAGTCCGATTGCCGATTTATTAAAAAGTGAAGTATTTGCATTAGCCAAAGAACTTGGAATTACAGAAAGTATTTTGACTGCAAAACCAACGGATGGTTTGTTTGCGGACGGACGCAGTGATGAAGACCAACTTGGTGCGAGTTACGATGAATTGGAATGGGCTATGGCAGCACTTGAAAAAAATATTGACGAAAAGGCTTTTACTCAGCGACAAAAAGAAGTGATGAAAATTTATTTGGAACGTAATATTGCTAACAAACATAAAATGGATGCTATTCCTGTTTGTAAAATTCCTAAAGACTTATTGTAGTGTCCCGCAAAGGCGCAGAGAACGCAGAGAAAAATAATTTATTTAGAAGCTATAACTTTAGATTTATCATCAACAGGCATTGCAACAAGTGCATCGGCTCCGTATGTTTGATTTAATGACAGACTGAGTTTCATTAAATGATTTGCTCCTAAAATTTGCTTTGCGTTTGTTTCGTGTAATACCCATCGTGTTACGGATAGTTTACAAAATTCATTTTCACTTTTACTTGTGAAACTTTGCACGTACAATGGTAATTTATTTTTGCTTTGTTCGCTCATGTAAACATATTGTTCAGATGCGTTATTCTGCATCAAATCAATTTTATTCTTCAGTGGTTTGTCGGTCATAATAAAATAAATGGGTGCTGCCATTCCAAATACAAGTAAAGTAAAAGTGGAATAGAAATTAAATGTAACGACCGGATTTTTTTGCTCGTTTGTTTTTCCGGCAAAAATTACTCCTACTAAAATTATCATTGATAAATGCCAAATAAGAACGGCTGCCTCCGGTTGAGGTTTTTGCAAAAGCAACATGAAAAAAGAAAAAACGTGAAATAAAATTGCAAAACAAATCGCTGTTATTTTTGTCCCGTTAATAAATAAACCTACCGCAATAAATAATTCTATAAATGGAATTGTATAGGCAATTTTCTGTAAATAAGAACATTGCTCGGGTGTAGCAAATTTTTCGAATGGTTTTATAAACTGCAGCCATTGGGTGTGAATAAAATCGAATTGAAAATGTTGTATTGCAGTAAGAATGTAAACTCCGGCGAGCATAATTTTTAGCGTATTGTAAAATGCAATATAATGATGCGCATTGTCAATACGCCAATTATATCCTGCGAGCAAAAGTAAAATCATTACGTAAAAATAAAACCAATAAGAACTTCTGCCGGCATCCATTACAAGAAGCGCAACACACAACAAGGCAGATAAAATTATAAAGAAACGGGGTTTTCTAAATAAAAAAATAAAAACTAAACTCAGCATAAGAACTGCAGGAATTGCATAGCCAATAATTAAATTTACAGAAGAAAAAATTTCGCTTCCCGGAAACACGGGATAGTAGCGGTCCGCCGACCACAAAGGCCAGGTTGAAGCTATTGTTGCCAATAAAGACAAAGCCATTATATTTTTTACAATGCTTAATCTGGTGTTAATTGAACTGTTAAATATTTTCATCGTATTAATTTATTCTTCCTGCTGTGTGGTAATATTTTTTGAAATAAGGTTCGGTTAAATCGCTTATCATCACTCCTCTTTTTGATGAAGCGTGCATAAAATGATTGTTTGCAATATAAACCCCCACATGTGAAATGTTTTTATTTTCTATTTTAAAAAAAACCAAATCACCTTCTTTTAATTTACTTTCTTTAACGTGGTCACACATTTTTTCTAAGTCGACTGCATTGCCTACTATTTTTTTGTCGTACACATCCTGAAATATTTTACAAACTAAATGAGAGCAATCAATTCCATTTTTATCCGCTCCTCCGTATTTATAGGGCACACCGTACCAGACATCTAAAAACTGAACAAGTTTTTTGTTTTTTAATTCATCGGCAGGAATTCCAATAATTGTTGCGTACTTAGAAACACTTGCATTGTTTGATGCCACTTCCCGTTTTGTATGGCATGCTGACAACAAACTAAATGAGGCAAAAAGGAATATATATGTCCGTAGTGAGCGCACACTCAAATTTACTCACTTAGAAGAAGGGTTTTACAATTTGAGAAAGGGGTTATCTACAGGAGCTTGTTAATTGTCAAACCATCTGCTTGCCTATGGCGAACGCCTCCCTTTGAGAAACGAGGGGGTGGGTTATTTAACCTTATCAGAATTATAATCCACAGAGATTTTCTGCTTGCGTTCCATTGCTTTGCCATTTTCTGCCGCAGGTTTCAGTTTAGGCATAGTCTTAACCAATTCGCTGACGTCTTTACTGCAAGGCTCGCAATTTTTAATTTTGGTGGTGATTTTAACTGTTCCTGTATCTATTTTTCCTTCCCGGGTTACTACAAACTCAGCTACAATCTTTCCTTTCTTTTTTGGAGAAGAGATTTTTAAATTCTTCTTTACGTATTGTTGTAAATTTTCTTTTCCTCCAATAAATTCAGCAGATTCAAGTACTCTGCTTCCTCCTACCGCTACCTTTGGATCTGCCTTTTGAGGTTCAGCATTTTGTATATCGGCAATAGTGTTATCAGGTTGAGTTTCGTTTTTACCTCCTTTTTTATTTGATTCTTCCGGAGAAAATTTTTGCTCCGCGGGGATATCTGCAGTTTCTTTTAATAAAACAGTGCTTGAAGTTGTTACTTCATTCTGTGTTTGGACAGGAGTAGTTGTCTGCTGCACTTTTTGCATTTCTCCCTCCTGCACAATTCCCTTATCGGATTTTTGATCGTAATAAGAATACCCGGCCAACATGTCTGTGACAACCGAATCAGGTTTTGCTGTCGTTTGTTTTGCAGCGTTTACTTTTCTATCCGGACCTTTTGTAGCTAGTTTTTCTGTTACCACAACTTCTGCATTTTTTACTGGTGCAGAAACATTTTTGCTCACCCCTGCTGCAACATTTCCGCCCTGCGTGTCTTGCTTTTTACTTCTTGAATCGTCGGTTTTGCTTTTTGATCTGTCTTTAGCTCCGCCAATACCACCGGAAGGATTGGTATGATCAACCCAAACAGTATTGGTTTCATATCTCATTTTTTTATCTTTTTCCTTTTCTTTATCCTCTAATTTTACTTCGTCTTTTTTCAATTCGTCTTTTTTCCATTGGTCGTCTCTTGCTAATGAAGTTTTGTAATCTTTCCCTCCTCTATCTTTATCGGTTTCCGCATCTTCGCCAGCCATATTTCTATTTTCGGTTTTGGTTTGGATATTAGCTGCAACTTCGGCAGGTGGAACAGTTATGACATCTCCTGCAACGGAACTACTTCCATTACTTTTCGCTATTTCATCCAACTCTCTAGCTTTTTCTGTTTTTCCGCTTGCTTCGCCTGTTGCTGTTATGGCACTTGTACCTAGTCCTGTTGAAGCAGGGGAGTTAACTGTTCCTTCAGATGATTTTTTTTCTTCAGCCGGACTTTCTTCAAATAATTTAGTTTGGTCTGATTGAGCAACATCATTTACGGTTTTGGTATTTTCCGCAAGCACACTTTCTTTTTTATCAAACGAAGTATCTTTCAGTATAAAGAAAATACCAATGATTAATGTAAGAGAAGCCGCTGCAGCCAAGAAATAAAGATTTTTTCTTTTTCTGGCTTTTGTTTTTTCGTGTCGCAGAACTTCATCAATAGAATTATCGAGCACATCCAGCTTTGAACGATTTGTAAGCATACTTAACCCTTCCAAAGCTTCTTTGTCAAAATCATCTGCCGCAGGGGGCAGAGATTTTTTTTCATCAATGAGCTTTAAGAGTTCTTCTTTGCTGAATATTTTATGTTTGTTGTCCGGTTGCATTATTTTCTTCTAACATTATTTTCAAATTTCTTTTTCCGTTCTGTATGTAGCTTTTTACTTTATTTAAATCGTGTCCGGTTATTTCGGTAATCCGAACGTAACTTTTATCTTTCAAATAAAATAATTCTACACAAATGCGTTGCTCTTCGCTCAAACCGGTCAGGGCCTTTTCGAGCAGGGCGTACTCTTGTTCGCGCTTGTTAGCATTAAGATGCGAATCTTCGTTGTTTTCCATAAGCACCTTAAAATCGGCACTGTAATCCAGCGACTTGCGTAAACTGCTCTTTGCCGAGCGAAGTTGCATCAGGCAATGATTCTTACTATATGTATAGAGCCAGCTTTTAAAGTATTCTACTTTATGTTTTTGCAGATCGTCGAAAAGTTTGGTAAAAATATTCGCGACGGCATCAGCTGCCTGGTCTTCATCTCTAAAATATTTAAAACACAAGCCAAATACTAAGTGCGAATAGCGTTTATATAAAACACCCACATGTTCTTTGTCGCGCGTTTCACGATACAGAGCTAGGAGCTCGATATCAGTTAACTGAGGGGTATGGTTTAAGTTTTTCACGCTTTAAATCACCTCTAAATTAAAGAATTTTTATGGAATCTTCTCTAAAACCCCATCTCCATATAAACTCTAAAAATAAACACTATGAAAACGCTCATTTACATCCCATTATTTGTCTGCACATTTTTAACAGTTAAAGGCGGGGAAACAGAAAAGTATATAAAAACCAAGCCCGAAAAAGTGGTTGTTTACAACAGCGGCGCACAAATTTTCAGAACAACACCTGTTATGCTGGTTGCCGGAGAAAATAAAATCATTTTCGAATCGCTGGAAGACGGCATTAGCGCATCGAGCATACAAGCCGGCGGAAACGGGAACTTTATTATTACCGAAACCGAATACGGAGATAAAATGCCGGAGCTTGAAAAATTTAAAAATCCAAGCGACTTAAAATATGCCAAACTCATTAGACAAATTAATGACTCGCTTGGTTTAATAGATTACAAGTTGGAAGACATTACCTATAGAAACGAAGTAATTGCTATCGAAAAAAACGTGTTACTTAATTATCGTTTGTATAAAGGTGATTCGCGCAAAGATTCTTTACCCTTATTAAAAGACGGTCTTACCTATTTAAAAGAAAAATTAACCGCCATTTATATGGAGTTGCATGCCTTGAAAAAAGAATCAGCTAAATTACATGAAGCAAAACAACTTTTACAAAACAGATTGAATGGTATTCAAACTGATTTGGGAGATGCTAACTACACAACTAATTATAAAGCCAATCACCGCGTTGTAATTAGTTTAATTTGCGAAGTGCCGGTCTTAGTTAACTTAACCGTAAATTATTTTGTTACAACAGCCGGATGGGAACCCATGTACGATTTGCGGACTGAAGGAGTTGAATCTTCTGTGAAACTTACTTACAAAGGTTTGGTTTACCAACACACCGGTATTGATTGGAGTAATGTTAAATTAGTTCTTTCTACGGGTAGTCCGCAAGCAAATTTGTTTGCTCCGGAGCTCGGTAATTGGTACATTGATGAGTTGCGTGTTTCGAATAATCGTAGAGACAGAAGTAAAAAAGGAGATCTAGACGGCGAACTAAGTAAAGTTACTGCCACTGCAGGAAGCATTGCGTATAACGAGGTGACAACTGAAGAAAGAGAAGCGCAGCAAGCTTACGAATATGTTACTATGGATGATCAGCAGGTACAGGCTACATTTGAAATTAAATTGCCTTACTCAATAGCTTCTGATAATAAAAAACATACTGTTGCTGTATTGCAAAAAGATTTAAAAACAAATTACATGTATAAAATTGTTCCGAAGGTTGATGTGAATGCATATTTGCTTGCGCGTGTTACGGGTTGGGAAGATTTAAATCTATTACCGGGCAAAGCAAGTATTTTTTGTAATGGGACTTATATTGGTCAAAGTTATATTAATCCTGCTATTGCAAATGACACTTTGGATTTAACGCTTGGAAAAGACGATAATGTAGTTGTGAAACGCACTAAGCAAAAAGATAAGATAAAAGAAAAAATATTGTTTGATGATAAAATATATTCTTTTGCTTATGAAATAATTGTAAAGAATGGAAATGCAAAATCAATTGATATAGAAGTTAAAGATCAATTACCTTTAAATCATTCTAAGCAAATTACTATTACCAAAGATAATATTTCGGGCGCGGGTTATGATGAGATGACAGGCATACTTACCTGGAGACAAAACATTAAATCGAAAGACACAAAACACATTACTTTTGCTTATAGCATTAAAGCTCCTAAAGATTTGCCGGTAGCGACTAGATAAAAAGAAAGAATATAAATTTAAACGCTGAAGTAAATCAAAATGAATTTACTTCAGCGTTCTTTAATTGAGCACAATATCCCTCACCACCAATTGCAAAGTAGTTTTCCCGTTATAATGGTTTTCAGCCACAGAATAGCAAATATTAAGCGGCATTTTCTTTTGGAAAAAAGGCAAAAAATCTCCTTTGTCGAAAGCAATGGCATGAAATTTTATAGTAGGATTATCAACCTGAAACAATTCTAACTTTAAATGATTGGTTCCTACTACTCTCGCCCAACCACTGTCTAAAACATTTTCGGTTGAGAAAACCGGAGTCATATTACCCGGGCCGTGTGGAGCAAATTGTTGCAGTATGGAAAAAAAGCGCTGATTTATTTCGTTGAAATTTATTGAAAGGTCGATATCAATTTCACGGATGAGCATATCTTCTGTAATTGTTTTTTCAACTTCCGATTCAAATTGCTTTGTAAACGCTTCTAAATTTTCGGGTTTTAGTGTTAAACCTGCAGCGTGACGATGTCCTCCAAATTGCTCCAGCAAGCCTGAACAAGATTCTATCGCCGTGTAAATGTCGAATTTTTTTACAGAACGTGCTGAGCCTGTTAAAACTCCGTCTGATTTTGTAAGTACAATAGTCGGACGATAATATTTTTCTATCAGGCGCGATGCGACAATTCCAACTACACCTTTGTGCCAGGTTTCGTTAAAAATAACTGTGTACTTTTTATTTACCAATTCTAAATCAGAGCCAATCATTTCAAGTGCTTGTGCGGTCATCCCTTGGTCAATATCTTTTCTGTTGGTATTTGTCAGGTTTATTCCACCTGCAAATTTTTCAGCTTCTTCTGCATTATTGCTCAATAAAAGTTCTGCTGCGCGCATAGCGTGGTCAATTCTTCCTGCTGCATTAATGCGAGGCGCAATGACAAAAACCAACTCAGTTACCGTTAATTCTTTTTTTAATTTGTTGGTTTGATACAATGCTTTTATGCCCGGACGTTTTAATTTATTTACTTCCTGTAAACCAAAATAACAAAGTGTGCGGTTTTCTCCGGTGATGGCGACAATATCCGCAGCGATGCTGATGGCAACTAAATCTAAATACGCTGTTAATTCGGAAAATGGTTTTTTTAATGTAGACTGAAGTGCTTGCGCTAATTTAAATCCAACTCCGCAGCCCGCTAATTCTTTGTAAGGATAAAGACAATCATTTCTTTTTGGGTCTAGAACAGCAAATGCTTTTGGAAGCTCTTCACCTGGAAGATGATGGTCGCAAATAATAAAATCTACCCCTTTTTTATTGGCGTAATCAATTTTTTCGTTGGCTTTTATTCCGCAATCTAAACTAACAACAAGCGCGTAATTATTTTCCTTAGCAAAATCAATTCCCTTAAAAGAAATTCCGTATCCTTCTCCGTATCTGTCTGGAATATAATATCCTGCCTCTGCCCCAATAGAAATTAAATAACTGTAGAATAATGCAACGCTTGTAGTTCCATCAACATCATAATCTCCATACACCAGAATTTTCTCTTTTTTCTCGATGGCAGTAAGAACACGCGCAACTGCTTTGTCCATATCCTTCATTAAAAAAGGGTCGTGCAACAAATCTAAATTCGGACGGAAAAAATCTTTCGCCTCATTAAAATCTTTTATGCCACGTTGCAAAAGCAGTGTAGCACTTATTCTGTCGGCATTAATTGCGGTCGACATTTTTGCAATATCATCCGTATTGGGTTGATCAAGTAATTTCCAGCGCATGGTTTTTTAATTAAGAATTCAGAATGTAGAATTATGAATTAGTGGCTGTTCAATTCTGAACTCCTAATTCTTAATTCTAAATTGTTATTGTACATTATGATAAACTGCAACTACATCGTCATCTTCGTCGAAGCGGTCAATCAGTTTTTTTAAATCAAGCTCCTGTTCGTCGCTAAGTTCTTTATGTGAATTTGCGACGAAGGTTTTTGATATTTCTATTATTTCAATTTTTTTATCTTCTAATCCTTTTTGCATATTACCAAATTCGGTAAAAGGCACTTGAATGATGAGTTCATTTGTTTCATCATCCCATGTAAATTCTTCTCCGCCAAAATCTATTAATTCAAATTCTGTTTCCTCGTGATTTAATCCAACGGAAGATATTTTAAATAATACTTTTCTGTCAAACATAAAACTAACTGTCCCGTTTGTTCCCAATGCTCCACCTTCGCGATTAAAATGCATGCGTACATTAGCGACTGTACGGGTAGGGTTATCGGTTGTACACTCTACCAAAATCGGTACGCCATGCGGACCCTTGCCTTCATAAATCACTTCCTCGTAATTGGCAGTATCTTTATCGGAGGCGCGTTTAATTGCAGAGTCAACATTTACCTTTGGCATATTTACTGCCTTGGCATTTTGAATAATTACGCGTAAACGGGCGTTAGTATCCGGGTTTGGGCCGCCAATTTTTACGGCCATTGCAATATCTTTTCCTATACGGGTAAACGCTTTCGCCATCTTGGCGTAACGTTTAAACATTGTCTGCTTTCTTGTTTGAAATATCCTTCCCATGAAAAAAAATTTACTCCATAGTCTTCAATTCCGCCACTAACTCTGTAAGCGCTTTTTTAGCATCGCCGAAGAACATAGAGCATTTTGGGTCGTAGAATAATAAATTATCGATACCTGCATAACCTGCATTCATACTACGTTTGTTAACGATAACATTTTTTGCCTGATCAACTTCTAAAATCGGCATTCCATAAATTGGAGAAGAAGGATCTGATTTAGCCGCAGGATTTACAACGTCGTTAGCGCCAACAATCAGAACAACATCTGTTTGCGGAAACTCTGGGTTGATGTCATCCATCTCAACTAATTTTTCGTAGGCAACATTACTCTCTGCCAATAACACGTTCATGTGTCCGGGCATACGACCTGCAACCGGATGTATTGCGTATTTAACTTCTACACCGCGCTCTTCTAAAATATTTTCTAACTCTCTGATGATGTGTTGTGCTTGTGCCACCGCTAAACCATAACCGGGAACAATAACAACTTTCTTAGAATAGTTCATCAATACAGCTAAATCACTTACCTGAATATCTTTTATACTTCCCTTAACATCAGGTCCACCTGCAGAAGCTTGTGTTCCGCCAAAGGCGCCAAAAATTACACTGACTAAAGAACGGTTCATCGCTTTACACATTACAAGAGTTAATAATGTGCCCGCACTTCCAACTAAAATACCACCTGTTAACATTACTTTGTTGTCGTATAAGAAACCTCCGAATGCCGCTGCTAATCCGGTAAACGAGTTAAGCAAAGAAATTACCACCGGCATATCTGCTCCGCCGATTGGAATGGTAAATAAAATTCCGTAAACAAGTGCCATTGCAAATAAAACGTACACCAACATTGGAGAAGGCATTCCGTTCATCATCATTGTTCCACCCGAATAAACCAAATACACTAAAAGCGCAGTAGTTGCCAACAAGAAAATTAAGTTTATTATGTTGTACGCAGGCAAGCGAACAGGTTTGTTCATGGTGCCATTTAATTTTAAAAATGCAATTACTGAACCAGAGAAAGAAACGCTGCCGATAAATAATCCTGCAAAAATGGCGATTAAAAATCCGTAAGGCATGTTTAAATTTCCGGTCATGATGTAGGTCATCCCTATTTGAGGAAGTTCTGTGCTATAAAAATGATTGTACTCTATTAAAGAAATTAACGCTGCGCAAGCTCCACCCATTCCGTTAAACATAGAAACCAGTTCAGGCATTTTTGTCATTTGAACTTTTTTGGCGGTCATCCAACCGATAACAGTTCCTAATGCAATGGCTCCGAAAATTAATCCGTAAATCATTCCACTTACTTCTTCTTCGTGTAAGAATATTGTTCCGAGAATTGCGATTGTCATACCTACTGCGCCAATCAAATTTCCTTTGCGGGCAGTTTTTGCATTACCCATCATTTTTAATCCGAGGATAAAAGTTACCGAACCGATGATGTAACAAATTTCTAAAATTGAGTGCTTCATATTATAAATTCTAAATTTTTAAAATACTTTTTACGATTATTTTTTCTTGAACATTTCTAACATGCGGTCAGTAACCACAAAACCACCAACTACGTTAAGTGTTCCGAGTAATACAGCTAAACTTCCTAATATTAAACTCATCGTATTGCTTGTATCAACATTAAGCATTACGTGAATTGCTCCAACAATTACAACTCCGTGAATTGCGTTTGCACCACTCATTAAAGGAGTGTGTAATACTGTGGGCACTCCACCAATTACTTCTATCCCCACAAAAACGGAAAGGATTACGAAATATAAAATTTCTCTGTTATCGCTGAAAAAACTTAAAATTTGTTCCATGTTCTAATTATTGAGTTATTAAATTGTTGAGTTAGAGATTTACGCAGTAGCTTTTTTTGCAACACTTGTATGCACTGCTACGCCTTTGTGAACGATTAAACTTCCCTTTGTAATTTCTTCTTCCATTTCCCATTTAAAGGCATCTTTATCTGCTAAGTGCAATAATAAAGTCGCCATATTTTTAGCGTACAAATCGCTGGCATTCATTGGTAAAAGTGAAGGTAAATTTCCTTCTCCTATAATTGTTACGCCGTGTTTTTGTACATTTTTATTTAATTCGCTTCCTACCACATTTCCGCCTTGTTCAACTGCCATATCGACAATCACAGAACCGAAACGCATAGATTTTACCATATCGTCCGTAACTAATACAGGTGCTTTTCTTCCCGGTATCAATGCAGTGGTAATAACTATATCGGCATCTTTAACGTGCTTGGAAACTAATTCCTGCTGTAGTTTTAAAAATTCTTCTGATACTCCTTTTACATATCCGCCTTCCATTTTAATAGAATCGTCGCCTTTAACCACAATGAATTTTCCTCCTAAAGATTCAACCTGTTCTTTTGTCTCAGGGCGAATATCGCTTACTTCAACAACTGCTCCTAAACGCTTTGCAGTTGCAATAGCTTGTAATCCGGCAACACCGGCACCAAATATTACTACTTTACACGGGCGAATAGTTCCCGCTGCAGTCGTCATCATAGGAAATATTTTTCCGATTGTATCGGCTGCTAATAATACAGCTTTGTAACCACCTAAATTTGCCTGAGAAGAAAGCGCATCCATTTTTTGTGCACGCGAAATACGAGGAACGGCATCCATAGAAAAAGCTGTGATACCTGCTTTACTGCAAGCATCAACTAATTCAGGATTTGTAGCTGCCCACATAAAAGAAATTAGAATTGCTTCCTTTTTCATTTTCGAAAGTTCAGTCGCAGCCGGAGCGTTTACAGTAAGAACAACATCGGAGTTTGAAAATACCACATTTCTATCGGCTGTTTTCGCGCCGGCAGCTGTATATGCCTCATCGTTATAAAACGAGTTCAGTCCGGCACCGCTTTCTACAACTATTTCAAACCCTTTTTTAACGAGGTCTTTAACCACATCGGGTGTAATAGCAACACGGTTTTCTTTTACTTTTGTTTCTTTGGGTATACCTAATATCATATTGAGCAAATTTGAAGCGGCAAGATAAAAAATAATATGATGTGAGACAAAATTTGTTACTTGTTAAATTCAGGCACTATTTGCATCAATTTTTTAGCAATTATGTGCTGGACCCTTTCATTTGCATGAGCATCAACCGAAGAAACAACCAAATCTTCAATAGGTTTTTCTTTTATTTCATTGTAAATATCGACATAAGTCACTTTTTGCTCTTCTAAATAAGTAATTATAGGCTGATAACATTGCTTTTCAGTAAAATCGGGTTGACGTAAATCCGGAATCAGAAGAACATAGAGCTTTGTTTTGTTTAAGATGCAAAAATTAATGATTGACTGCAAATCAGCAAGATGCTCTTTCATAATAGCATTATTATGGTAGGCTGAAGCCATTTTCTTTTTAAAATCGCCGGATTGAAATGGAGTAGTAAATTTAGCCAGGTTAACAGCCACAAAATTCAGAAAAAAAGAAGTTTGTGCTATAAAAACTCCGGTTTTAAAAACAATGCTTACGGCATCGGTTTTAGGAATTTCTTTTCTTTCCAATCGTTGGACGGAAGGATCTATATCGTTAAAATAATACTGAAGAACAAGTAAGTCGGGCACAGATCCATATTGCATCAGACGTACAAATTCTTCTCTTGTATCCGAATTTCCCTTTCCTAAATTAAAAACCTCGTACCCTGAAGACACAATTCCTTTTGAAATAATATTGCTGAAACGATCCGTAGAGTTTTTTATGCCACTG
This sequence comes from uncultured Flavobacteriaceae bacterium, assembly GCA_964653165.1. Lineage (GTDB taxonomy): Bacteria > Bacteroidota > Bacteroidia > B-17B0 > Aurantibacillaceae > PALSA-968. Next base: position 18,111 of record CAZZEI010000028.1, read on the forward strand.
CCATAAGTAAAGGAATCGCCCAGAAAAAAAACTTTCTTTTTTCCATTATTTATGCGTCCTTCTATATTTTCGTCGCGGTATCTTTTTTCGTTTCTGTGTTGAGAATAAAAAATATTCCAAACTACATCCCCCAACCCAAACTGGGTGTTTCCTTGGCTTTGCGGAATTAACATAAATATTGCTTCTGCCAATAAGAAAAAAATTGTTGTTGCAAACAATGTAAGTTTTAATCCCTGGCGCTCGACACTTTTTTCGTTTTTTATCAACAAAAAATACATCCATTTAATAGTGCAATAAATTGCATGCATTAAAAAACCAACTCGTAAAAAATATAAAAAGAGATACGTTTTTACACTTGAAGAGCTTACGATATACTTATTAAGAAACGCATGATTTGTTACCGCAAACATAAGTATAGCTATAAATAAAATGTCCAAAAAAAACAAACGGCGGTATTTGCGAATTGGCGGCAACATTATTTAAATTTATTCTTCAATTTCAGGAATTTCTTTTCATAAAAATAGTAGGAAATAAATGATACAACGAAAAGTAATAAAAGATTTAATGGAAGAGAAGAAAGAGGGTAATTTTGGATGAAGTACCGTAAATAATCGTTGCCATATATATAAACTATATGAAAGCACACCAATTTTTCTGAAAATACTTGAATTTAAAATGACATAAACATAATCCTTCCCCTTCTTTTCCAGATTTAATACAATCAACAATCCAATGCAAAAGCATACAAAAATATTTTTTATGGATATTATGTAATGTAGAAAAACATCGTCTTCCTTGTCAATATTTAACCCGAGAATTAGAATCAAAAGTAACAAGGTAATTAGGGCTTTACGTTTTCTAAAAAAATCAAACAAATCGTTTCTTTTAAATATAAGAAGAGCAAATAAGGAGCCGATGAGTAAAGGAATGAATTGTGCCGCATAATGAAATCCGTGCAATATGTAATAGCCCGGTGTGATTTTACAAAACCCGAATATTACAACTATGACTGGAAATAAAACCAATGAGGCTAGAATAAAAACAGTAAAAAGTCTATGATTTTTTTTTAGGAGAAATGGGAAAAATAAATAATATTGTTCCTCATAAGCAAGCGACCAAAAATGTCCGATTAGTTCGGTGCGATTAAAATAATTAACATTAGCCATAAAAAATACTGCTCCGAAAAAAACAATTGAACTAATTTCTAATTGAAATATTTTATCGAGAACGAAAACAGTTGCCACATATAAGATAATAAGCGGCAGTATTCTGAACAGCCTACGCATATAAAAATTCTTTAAAGAAATAGTTCCGGTTTTTACTTTTTCTTTTAATAAAAGTGTATTGATTAAAAATCCACTGATTACAAAAAAAATATATACACCTAAATACCCGTGGCGGAGAACGGGGTTGAGATCAAGATGACTCACATGCTCCTTATATAAATGCGCTAAAATTACCAGGGCAATAGATATAGCGCGCAAACCATCTAAACTTGGCAAATAGGATTTGTTGAGCACCTCCGGAATTTGAGTGAACTCTGAATTTATATCCTCTTTACTTTTTTTTAACCAATTACCCATTGACAAAAATTAATGAACTGTAATTTTTTTTGCAAGAGAAATTGCTCTGTCTTTTATTTCTTGCACGTCGGTTCCAACTTTATCATAACTTAAGACTACCGCCATGCGCCTGTGCGGGCGAGTTGTTGGTTTACCAAAAATACGCACATCGGTTAATTTATTTTGCAATACTTCTTCTACTCCTTTGTATGAAGGACTTTTTCCTTCTGCGTTTGCCAGTACAACTGCCGATGCTCCGGCTCTTTCTAAAGTAATTTCGGGAATTGGTAATCCTAAAATTGCGCGGGCATGTAATTCAAACTCGCTTAGGTTTTGTGTTCCGGCAAGTGTGACCATGCCTGTATCGTGCGGACGAGGAGATAATTCGGAAAAATAAACACCTTTTGTAGTTAGGAAAAACTCAACCCCCCATAGTCCTGAACCCGTTAGCGCTTTGGTGACTTTAGCAGCCATTTCTTGCGCATCTTTTAAATCTTTATCGCTGATGGCGCAGGGTTGCCAGCTTTCCTGGTAATCGCCACGTTCCTGCCGGTGACCAATGGGTGGGCAAAATAAAGTGTTCCCGTTTTTTTGAGAGACTGTCAGCAAAGTTATTTCTGAATCAAATTTTATAAATTCCTCGATAATAACTTCTTTGTAATCTCCACGCGAGCCCTCCATTGCATAGTTCCATGATTTAGAAATATCGTCTTTAGTTTTTACAACGCTTTGTCCTTTTCCACTGCTGCTCATTAGCGGCTTTACAACGCAGGGAATTCCGATTTCTTCAATCGCTTTTGTAAAATCTTCTAAAGTAGTAGCGTATTTATAGTTGGCTGTTCGTAATCCTAATTCTTTTGCTGCTAAATCGCGAATAGCTTTGCGATTCATGGTAAAATTTGCGGCTTTTGCGCTTGGGACAACCGTTATTCCTTGTTTTTCGTAATCGTAAAAACGCTCCGTACGTATGGCCTCTATTTCCGGAACGATTAAATCGGGTTTATGTTTAGCAACAATAGCATCTAGCGCTACTCCATCGAGCATATTAATTACTTCAAACTCATGCGCTACCTGCATGGCTGGCGCGCCTGCATAACTATCAACTGCAATTACATATTGCCCTAAGCGCTGAAGGGCAATTACCAATTCCTTTCCTAATTCTCCTGAGCCGAGTAATAAAATTTTCTTTTGCATTGTTTTAATTTAAGAGACAAGAATAATATTAATTTTTACGAAATTAAATAAATTTTCCACCTTAATTTATAAGATTTAGATAAAACAACATTTAGCTTATCTTTGCCCTACTAAAATCATGAAATTAAAAAAATCACACGAACTGATTGCCGGTACTATTCGTCCGATTGAACTGGCGTATTTAATTAAAAAAATATTGCGGGTTAAAAGAGTAGAGCATAAACTTGATAATGGGTGTACTTTTTATTTAGACCCGGCATCAAATTTTGGAATGCGCTTACTCAAGGACGGTGCATACGAACCTGCTTGTACCGAAGCAATTTTAGGTTTGCTGAAAGATGGCGACACCTTTATTGACCTTGGCGCCAATGAAGGATATTTTTCTATTCTGGCATCTAAAAAAGTGGGCAAGAACGGAAAAGTTTTTTCAATTGAGCCGCAACAACGCTTATGGGAAGTGATTCAAAAAAATTACGAATTAAATTATTGCAGCAACGCAACTATTATTCCGTTTGCTGTTGGTGAGAAAGAAGAAAAACTGATTATTAATTTATATCCTTCTATAAACACAGGAGCATCAAGTCTTTCTAACGAAGAAAATTTTGGGAAAACAAAAAACAATATTCGCAAGAAGTTTTTTGGGACACAACAAATACAAACCAAACAATTAGATAAGCTGGCAGAAGATTATCACACAGGAAAAATAAATTTAATAAAGATTGATATTGAAGGTTTTGAGTTTTTCGCTCTTAAATCGGCACAAAATCTTTTAAAAAACAAATTGATTGAGCATGTTTTAATTGAGTTTCATCCTCCGCAATTAAAAGACCTCGGACAATCGGAAGAAGAAATTATTGCTTTTTTAAATAGTTTTGGTTACGAAAAATCAGATAAATACACTGAAGTATTTAGTTTAAAAAAATAGGGGCTGCTTTCCTCTCCTTTTTTCAAGGAGGGGATTAAGGGCAATGTCATTAAGTTCCCTCTCATAATACCCTTTTATAGTTGAGTTCCGTT
>CAZZEI010000029.1:0-21521 GCA_964653165.1 uncultured Flavobacteriaceae bacterium
AGAGTGAAAAACAGAAATAAAGCAATAATAAATTAACTTATATAATGTCTATTATAGCTGCATCTACCATCATTTTATTAATATTTGCTTTAGCAGCTGTAACGGCATCCTTTCTTAAATCAAATTTATTGGTGTTAAAATAAACAGGTTCCAGCTTTATATTTAAAATATCTTTTTTACTGCTATCCAATCTTATTGTACTAACATCAGCGGTGCCTGCAATAGAAAGTTTGTTCTCATCCTTTCTTACCAATGGTTCGTAAAATACATCCACTGACTTTGGATGAAACACGTGAATTTCCTTTGTTACACAATAATTCTTACGATTATCATCTGCTTCTGTATAAACAGCAACATCGAGTTCAACATTATATTTTCCTTCTACGGTAAGTTTTCTTGTAAAGACAGAAGTGTCTTTTGCCACAATTTCACTATTTATTTTCCAGAAGTAGTTAATAATAGCGCCTCCCTTTATAGCTGAACCTTCTGCGCTGAATGTAACTTCATCATTTAAAAAAACCGAATCTCTAAACGAGAAATTAATATTAATTCCATCTCCCGCTTTCATGTTATTTACGGCAATGCAATTTTCAGCTGATGGTTTATCAAATAATAGGATATGCTGTAAATCTAAATCGCCATACGTGCCTTTACGGGAAGAAGACATATACCCTTACGTTTCGCTCTTATTCATAACAAAACCCATATCATCTGCCGGAGAATTAAAAGGTAAACCCATGTTTGTCGGCTTATAAGTTCCCGAGCGAGAAATTTTTACTTTGTAAACGTCAAACCCTCCATATCCATTTAATCCCTTTGAAGAATAATACAAGGTACTTTCATCGGCGTTTAAAAAAGGGCTGCCTTCATCCTCTGAACTATTGATATCCTCACCAAGTGTTTCTGCTTCTGACCATTCTCCGCCGGGGGTTAGAACCGATCTGTACAAATCCATTCCTCCATATCCCCCGGCTTTATTTGCATTGAAAATAATTATTTCCCCGTCATTACTTATACAAGCTTGTCCTTCAAATTTAGGTGCAATGTTAATTGTAGGCGGTAAAAGAACCGGTGTTGTCCAGCTTCCGTCTTTAAGCTCTGCTAAATAAAGAAGATTTGCGCGACATATTAGAATTTTTGTTCCATTGGTAGAAATGGAAACCAATACATCCTGAGTTGCTGTGCTTTCCAAAAATTTTACAGAAAAATTTTGCTTATTGAATGGCATGCCGCTTGCAAATTTTCCGGAGCTATTAGTTGCACAGTACATATCCCCATACTCTTTTTCTTCCGTATCATCCTTTTTTCCACCAATAACAATACTTCTACGGGTAGTGTATAAAAGAGCCGTGTTTTCCGGATCTACCACAGGCATAAACTCAGGATAAGGAGTATTTATACTGTTACCAACATTTTTAATGTGATACTTTGAGCTATATCTTGTAGCCGGATTGTTAATGCCATACTTACAATTTTCTATACAAAGTAATGCCTGATTTTTAACGAACAGTCCGTTAGGAATATTGGCACCGGAAATATCTCCTATTTTTTCATAATAAGGTATAGCGTTTCTATATTGACCATCGTAATGTAAAGCTTGAGCAAATCCCAAATACAATTCGGGAAGAAGCTCCTTTTTTACCATAGATCGTATAGCTCTGTTAAGATAAAACAAAGCTTCTCCTTTATCATCATAATATTGCACTAATAATAAACCCATTTCCTGATTTGCAGAAAAATTCAAACTATCCTTTGCTAATACTTTTAAGTAATAATTTTTTGCGCCATCATAATCTCCGTTAGTAACCAATTGTGCAGCTTGTGGAAACTGAGCATAGGAAGATGAGTAAATAAGCAGGGTAAAACAATAAACAATAAATTTTTGTGCCGACATTCTATAAAAAATTCAGGCTGCTATATTATAAAATATTTTGAGAAATTGCACCATTTAATCAATGTAAATCAACTTTTTTGATAATCAGGGGATAAAATAGGGTTTCATTGTGAAAATGCTCCTGTTAAATTACATTTTTAATAGTATTTTTGCCTAAGATTTAATTTTATGAGTCAATTAGTTATTTTCAGACACGGTCAATCAACATGGAACCTTGAAAACAAGTTTACAGGATGGGTTGATGTTGAACTTACTCCTAAAGGAATTGAAGAAGCCAAAGCAGCAGGTGAGAAATTAAAAGGTTTTGTCTTTGATGAAGCGTTTACTTCTGTTCTAAAACGTGCACAAGATACTTTACGAATTGCGCTTGAGGTGTGCGGACAAAATAAAATTCCGGTTACAAATAATGCAGCCCTTAATGAAAGAAAATATGGCGATTTGCAAGGATTAAACAAAGCAGAAACAGCATTAAAATTTGGCAATGAACAGGTAAAAATATGGAGAAGAAGTTTTGATGTAGCTCCACCAAATGGAGAAAGTTTAAAGGACACGGCAGCACGCGTTATTCCTTATTTCGAAAAAGAAATTGCACCCAAATTAAAAGCAGGTGAAAATATTGTTATTGCCGCCCACGGAAATAGTTTGCGCGCATTAATTATGCACTTGGAAAAAATGACTCCCAAACAAATTCTAGAATTTGAAATTGGTACCGGACAGCCGAGGGTTTACGAATTGGATAATGATTTAAGTATTAAAAAAGTTTATAACTTGTAGTCATGAGTGAAAAGCAAGAAATGGTTTCCGGAAAATCTAAAACAATAGCTGTCGATTTTGACGGGACAATTGTAGAGCACGCTTATCCGCGAATAGGGAAAGAAATGCTTTTTGCTTTTGATACTTTGAAAGCTTTACAGCGCAAAGGACACAATCTTATTTTGTGGACTTTTAGAGAGGGAGATACCCTTATTGAAGCTGTAGAATATTGCAAACAAAATGGCGTTGAATTTTATGCGGTAAACAAAAGTTTTCCAGAAGAAGATTTTGATTTATCGATAAGCAGAAAAATAAATGCAGATTTATTTATTGACGACCGTAACGTGGGAGGTTTTCTTGGTTGGAGTACAGTATGGCAAATACTACATCCTGAGGGTGGAGATTTTAACCACCAGTTAAAAGATGCTGAAGCACACAAAAATTACAAAAGCAATGATTCTTTTTTAAAACGACTTTTTAAAAAATGATTTATTTAAAAACCGCTGAAGAAATTGAATTGATGCGACACTCAGCTTTACTGGTTTCACAAACTTTGGGATTAGTTGCTGCCGAAATAAAAGAAGGTGTTACTTTAAGACATTTAGATACAATTGCCGAAGAGTTTATTCGTGATAACGGAGGTGTACCTATTTTTAAAGGATATCATGGTTTTCCTGCATCTTTATGTTTATCTGTTAATGAGCAGGTTGTCCACGGAATTCCAAATGGAAAAGTAATTAAAAACGGAGATATTATTTCGGTTGATTGCGGTGTGAAGAAAAACGGATTTGTGGGTGACCACGCCTATACCTTTTGTGCCGGTGAAATTAATCCTGAAGTACATAAGTTGGTAAAAATTACCAAAGAATGTTTGTTTTTAGGAATTGAACAGGTTAAAATAGGGAACAGAATTGGTGACGTAAGTTATGCCATACAGCAACACGCCGAAAAAAATGGTTATGGTGTAGTGAGAGAATTAGTTGGACACGGACTAGGAAAAAATCTCCACGAAAAACCTGAAGTGCCTAATTACGGAAAGCGTGGCTCGGGTGCTAAAATTGTAAACGGGTTGACTATTGCCATTGAGCCTATGATTAATCTTGGTAAAAAAGAAGTTACTCAGTTAGGTGATGGCTGGACAATTATTACCACTGATAAAAAACCCTCCGCACATTTTGAACATGATGTGGCTGTTGTAAATGGTGTAGCAGATATTCTTTCAAGTTTTACTTATGCCGAAGAGGCTATGAACAAGAATGATTTTTTGGTGAAGATATGAGTCCGCTACGCTAGTTCGAAAGGATTTGTAATTGTCCTTTTACCAAAGCGGCGAAGCAAATCAATTTCATTATTTGGATTCAAATTTTCATCCTTAATAATTTCTTGTATTTGAGGTTGCCCCAATCCGGGTATGCGATGAGCAAAGAAAGGCCATAGGCCTGTTGCTTCATACTTATTATTTTTTTCAGGAAAGTCAATCAATACATCAATCTTATCCTGATTTTTAAATTCATCGGCGTACTCAAATATCCATTTACCATTGGCATGATTTAAATAACCAACGGTCAAATCTTTATAAGTAAGAACAAAATGAGCAACGGCATCTTTAGGAGTAGTTAGTACTCCGGGCTGCTCTTCGCTTTTAAAAAGTTTTTCAAACCAGTTTAACATTCTATACTTTCTTTTTATTTATAATTTCGGTCAATTTTTCAAATCTGTAAACCAAACAACAATTTATTAACTCTAATCTTAATTCACTATAGTAATTTACGAAATTTTTGTTAATGTGCTCTAATACTCTTTCTAAATTATTTCTATTTATCAATTGTTTACAAACATCTATATAACGGGAATCTGATGAAAATATTTTATCGATTAAATCGAAATGATTTAAGTCGTCTAATCCTTCCCATCCTATTTTCGGCTTAGAACCATCAGCGTATTTTTTAATTCTTGAATCAATTTGCTTAGGGTGTGCTTCCCAATTTTCAATTAAATCAATCTCTGACCTATTCCAAAACAATCCACGTGCCGAATCGTAAATGGGCGCAAAAATAGGTATTTTTTTATTTTCAACATCCTTTATTATGCCCCAATTATAGAAATGCCTGTCATTATTCCCGGTTAATGCATCAAACACTAACATCTTTACGAAATCTTCGAGAATAGGTTTCGATTCATTAGGAAACATTTGTTTTATTGCGATTTCTGCAAATTGAAAGGTAAAGAACTTTCGCGCCATACCTTCAGCTTCAATGCTTTCTACAAATTGTATATCAGCTAAATAGCCAGCAAATATCTGTGCTCCATGCTCGAGAGATTCGTTTTTTACTAAAAATTACCTGCTTTAAAATCTTAACTGTTCTCCGGCCATTACCAGACAAGAACTAGCTATTCTAAGCCCTAAAACCTCACCAATTTTATTAAAGAGGTACTCATTAATAGACTCTATTGGATACCACTTATGTCCAACTTTAGCAATGTATTTGGGCCAGGTATTAGAATTGAATCTTCTAATGGAACTATCTTCCTCAAATTGGTATAAAGCGATGAAGTTTTTTGGAGCATCCCCTCCACTTTAAAATCCAGTTCTTTCCAATAACCTTTTCTTAAAGGAAAAATACAACCTTTAAGATTGGGCTTTACACCACTATATTTTTCTATTTGTTCGGCCGTAAGCAAATTAAATTTATTTTTTAGTACCCTCCTCTATGATTTTTTGTTCTTCAATCGTTATTTTATAAAGTTCATATACCATTTTGTTTAGTTCTCTTTCTAATAAATTAACATCCGCTTCAATGTTAGTTTGCTTAAGTAAAAGAATTTGGTCAACTATTTTCTCAAAGCTTGATTGAAAATTTTTACTTGGAATTATCAACGGAATTAACCTACCATCATTTATCTGAAGTGTATGGGTCGCTGTAATAAAATTCTTAACATAATAACTAATAAAATTTGAATTGAGAATCCCAACTATAAATTTGTCTGACAAAATATCAGCATGAAATTTAACAATATTCTTTGAATAGGGACCTTCATTGATAAAAAAACTTTTAATTTTCTCAGTAAAATAATCAACCCAACCAAACCCAATTGTTGTAAAATAATTTGAACCTTGCCATCTTGAATTTGTGAAAACTCCTTCTTTTAGCTCTTTAACATATAATTTACTCCAATTAATGCTCTCCCTCAAAGGTACAACCCATTTTTCACCATCCTCATTTCCTCTGTTATAAAAAACGTACGTATCATCTTCGCTCCCATTTAATTGTTCATCCTGTGTAAGTTTGTTAAATTCTTTTATCGTATTTACTTCTGCAATTTTATAATTAAAAAATTTTCCAAACAATGCTGGCTTTCCTTTTTCCTTTTTTAACTCTTCTGCAAGAGTATAAAACTTTGTAAGATTAGACTCCAATTCTTGTAAATTAATATTTTGATTTGTTAAATTGTTAATTTGGTTTAAAAAGGTCAAATTTATTCTTTCCCTTTCCTTTTTTGAAAAAATTATGTTAGCAATATATTTGCTATTATTCCCTGTCACCAAGCCCTGTTCGCCTTCACTAATTAATCCCAAAAGTGTAAAATCACCTTCCTTCATAGAGGATAAATAATCTTTCAAAATAATTTCATTTTTTATTTTCTTTCCATTTAACTTTTCTGAAAATTTGGAGTAAAGGATATGTGCTTGGCTTGACCATTCGTTAAAATATTTTTTGTTTATTGATGTAGGTATAAAAAATCTAGATAAAATATTATTACTAAACAAAGACTTTTCGCCAGAAATTATATTATAATCTTTATAGTCGTTAGGCTGAATTACGAATTCAACATTGTTAGAAAAATTATTATTATTTTGACGAGCTCCAGGTTTACAAAAACAAAATATCTCAGTTTCAACGTAAGCATCTTCAAATGCGAAGCCCGAATATGTTAATTTTAAATTTACTTGATTCAATAATTTTTTTCTAACTTCTTCTTTTGAAGATAAAGAAAAATAAGTATTAGGAGTAATCATTGAAACATAAGCGTGTTCGTTTGCTATTTTTATTGCCTCAAACAGAAAATAAGTATATAAATCATCAGCAAAATGAAATTTAGCTTAATAGTAGTTTCGTTCTAATTCTGATAAATCTCGATTGTAAATATAAGGTGGGTTCCCAATGATAACATCAAACCCCTTAAACTGGCCTTCTTCATCCAAAACTTCAGGAAATTTAAAACGCCATTCAAATGCATTACCAAATACAGCATTATATTTATCAATAAAAGTTTTTTTCTTTGCGGTAATGGCCTCTTGCTGCTTTTGCGTTTTATTATTAAATTCTTTCGCATCAGTTTCGCCAAAAGTAAAATCAAAAGCAGTTACGCCAAGTTTTTCCTCAAGCTTAAATGGGAAATACAAATTAAAAGAGCAATGTTTATAACTCCAACCCAATGGGTATCATGATTTACGCTTGTTTCGTAATCCCCTCCGCAAATTCCTTTCCTCAATTTTACTTGTAAAAAATATTTTATTAGAGCTTTAGTATTTGAAGTGTAGAATTTTTCCCCTAAGGTTTTAGCTCAATTTTAAAAAGTTTATTCTTATCAACCTTTTTCACTTCTGCATTATGGTATAATTGCTTACTGATTGCGCCATACGGAGAACTGATTACTTCATCCTTATCTTTTATTCCGTCCAAAATTTGTATAAACTCATTATCTTGTATGCCGGTTTTCACAAAAATTATTTTTGCTTTTCCGTCGCGCAATACAAAAATACAAGCTCTTGGTTTCTTTTCCTTTTCAACTACATTGTCCTCTTTTTTTTCTTTGCCGCTTTCAACTTTTATTCCGTCTTCATCATCCGAAGAAGTATTTTCAACAATAGCGCCAACAGGTTTTTGCGTTGAATCAGTTCGTGTTGTTACTGCTTCTATCGGAATTGATAAAGCATCTTTTACACGCTTTGTTAAAATTTCAACTGATGCGCTCATTCCCGGTCTGAATACCACCGGATTTTTTTCTGTAATTAAATCAGCGTAAGATTCACGCAACACACGAATTTTCACCGTATAATTTGTTACCTGATCTGCATTCATCCCGGTTGTGTTGGCCGAGTTTGCAACCTCTGTAACTACACCTTTAAATTTCCTGTCATTATAAGCATCTACCTCAATCAATGCTGTATCTTTTAAATGCACGCGAATAATATCATTTTCGTTTACATCAACGTTTACTTCCATCTCATTTAAATCGGCAAGGCGCATAATTTCTGTCCCTTCCATTGTTGCTGTACCAACAACACGTTCTCCACGTTTTTTGTTGAGCTTAGAAACAGTCGCATCAACCGGAGCATAAATAAATGTTTTTGCAAGGTTAGTGCTGGCTTCTTTCATTGAGGCTTGCACACTATTAATATTAAACTCTGCTCCTTTTACACTTTCTTCAAGAGCTTTAACCTGTGCCTTTGCTCCTTCATATTGTGCTTTTGATGCGTCAAAATCCTGTTGAGAGATTACCTGCTGATCGAATAGTTTTTTGTTGCGATTAAATACGGCCTCCATGTTATCAAGATTTGCTTTTGATTGCTCTAATTGAGCCATTGCATTTTGCATACTTGCTTTTGTGCTGTTAACGGTGGCATTTGCTCTATCAAGTGCCGACTCATATATATCAGGTTTAATTCTGCAAAGTAAAGTTCCTTTTGTAACACGATCTCCTTCTTTAACAAACAATTCTACTATTTCTCCTGATACATCCGAACTTATTTTTACTTCCGTTTCAGGTTGAATTTTTCCGTTGGCACTTACAATTTCCGTAATGTTTCTAAGTTTTGGCAACTCTATACTTACTTCAATTCCATCATCGCCTGAACAGGTTTTCATGCCAACAATAATTGCAATTAATACTACTGCACCTATAATAATCCAAATAAATCTTTTCATAGTATATTAAGCCTCACGCCAACCCCTCTCCAAAAGAGAGGCAGAAGGAAAGAGTTTTTTAAAAGGTTAATGGTTTTCCCTGGTAAAAATCTAAAACTTTTAGTTTAAAAATAAAATCATATTTCGAATTAAGCATATCCGCAGTTGCTTTTACTACGCGGTTTTTAGAGTTGTTATAATCAAACGCGCTAATCGAACCCGCGGTAAATTTCTGTTCGGCATAATTAAACGATTGTTGCGAAGCATCTAACGCTATTTTTGCAGAGGCAAATTTATTTAATGATCCCTTTGCATCGGCATATGCTTGCATGATAGTTTTAAATAATTGTTGCCTGGCAATATCATACCCATATTTATTACTCAGCACCTGCAACTTCGCAGTTTTTACACTCGTGTAAGTTGACAGTCCATTAAAAAGCGGCACATTTAAAGTAAAACCAACGCTTTTGTTTACGTTGTCACTAAACTGAACATTCCAGGGTGTATTTCTTGTAACCACATTATAAGAAGGAAAATAAACAAGTTGTCCGCCGCTGGTTATTCCACCCACTTCTGTTGTCAATGTTTGGGAAACTACATCTTTAGCAAGCCCGGAGTACCCTGTACCTAATGTTCCACTAACAGAAATACTTGGACTTACTCGGCCTTTTGCAAAGGCTAAATTTTTCTCAGCACTTATCAAAGTATATTCCGCGCCTTTTATTTTGTGTTGATTTTTTAAGGCGGCTATGTAAATATCCTGTGGATTATATGCCGTTAAATCGCTTGCAGATAAATCAAAGTTCGGTTTTTCAATAGCAAATGAATTCAATGAATCTAAATACAAAAGTTGTTTTAACGAAAGTAAAGACAAACTGTAATTGTTTTGCGAGGTGGTAAAAGTATATTCATCATTTGCAAGTGTAGCTTTCATATCAAACACATTACTCATTGCCAAGGAGCCCGCAGTTGCTAATTTCTCCGTACGTTCTAATTGGAGCTTACTGATGTCGACCTGTTGCTTCGCTACATTTAAAAGTTCGTTACTATACACAACTTGTAAAAATGCTGTGGCTACATTAAGCGCCATGTCATTTTTTTGTTGTTCTAAATTTTCCTTCCCTGCAAGATAAGCGTATTCGTTTTTCTTTATATTATTATACTGCGTAAACCCGCTCCACAACGTTATTTGTGTTTGCGTATAAAAGTTTTCTGATAAAACAGTTGTATTGGCAAAGGTGTTTGTATACCTGTCTATTGTACGGCCAATATTATACGTGTGGTTAGCGCCTGCATTTAATGAGGGAAGTATATTTGCTTTGCTCTGCATATAGCTCACCTGATTCATTTCGCTGTTTAATTCACTTTGCTTTAATGTGAGGTTAAATTTTAAAGCGTAATCTATACACTTCTGCAAGTCCCAGTTTTGAGAGAAGGCTGTGGCAGACAAAAAGGAGAGAATAAATAAAATCTTCTTCATAATTCGTTTCGAGATGCAAATTTACGCACAGGTTTTATATAATGCACTATGCTTTTGTAGATGCGGATATATTCAGGGCTAAGTGGTTGCTATTAACCTTTAAAAGAAATTAAGGCCGCTTAGAATGAAGAACATTTGAATAACGAACAATCGAAGTGAATGCATTTTATTTCTGAATTCACTTTTCAAATGTTCTATTGTTCACTTGTTCGTGGGGTTTTTAGAATTACTCAAACAAGAGATAGGCGCCCTCTTTGTGGTTAAAGATGTTTACAAGTTTTAATATTACAATATTATCGCTGCCTAAGACGTTTTACTTTTGTGGCATAGCCATCCCTACGGGACAACAATGAAAAACATCGTACTTTTTACCTGCCTCCTGCTTACTGCTGCCGCCTACTCTCAACCCAAATTTGAGTATTGGGATGCAGATAAAAAACAGGTAAAATCGGAAGACAACTACAAAAAAGGGGTTGCACACGGCAAAACTACTTCCTGGTATCAAAATGGTAAACCTGCCCGGTTAGGTTGGTACAAATACGGCAAACAAGACAGTCTTTGGAAATTTTTTTACGAAGACGGCACCATAAAAGCAATAGAACACTACGATTTTGGTCAGAAACAAGGCCATAATCTCTATTACTATAAAAGCGGGAAACTTGCTTCAGAAACGGTTAGTAAAGATGACAGGCCTGATAGTGTTTGGACATCCTACCACGAAAATGGAAATATACGGGGAATTGAAAGTTTTTCTTACGGCAAAATGCAAGGTGCCTGGAAATATTTTTACGATAATGGGAAACAGCAAAGCGACGGATTTTTTGAGAATGGAAGAAAAAACGGACCACTAATAAATTACTTTCCGAATGGAAATATTCAATCGAAAGAAAATTATTGCAAAGATATTCCTTGCGGAAAATGGTTTGCTTTTTATGAAAGTGGCAAGCCAAAATGGGAAAAAGAATTTAAGGATAGCACAGAGTATTTAATGAATATGTGGAACGAAGAAGGCAATCAAGGTGTAAAAAACGGCGAAGGTGTTCTTACTGTAGTTGCTGATAACAACAAACTAAAAGCGCAGGGCCCTTATAAAAACGGTTTACGAAATGGCGTTTGGAATTTTTATTATGATACGGGTAACCGTGAATATTCAACTACTTATATTGATGGAAAAATAAGCGGTCCGTACAAAGCTTGGTATGAAGATAAAAAAGTAAAATCAGTAGGAAATTATTTGAATGGGAAAAAAGATAGTCTCTGGTTCTTTTATCAGCTAAACGGAAAATTAGAAATGCAAGGTTCTTTTAAAAGTGGGACTCAGGAAGGCTTGTGGACTTATTATTTTGCAAATGAGAAAAAAGAAAGTGAAGGAACTTTTATAAACGATAAACAAAACGGCCATTGGAAATACTGGTACAAAACAGACGAAGTATGGAAAGAAGGAGATTTTGAAGACAATTTGAAAACCGGGCTATGGACAACCTATTTTGAAAGCGGAAAAAAACTGCAAGAAGGAAATTATGTAAAAGATAAACCTGATGGTGAATGGAATAAATGGTATGAGAATGGGCAACTATGTGATAAAGGGTCATACAAAGCAGGTTTAATGAATGGTTTATGGCAAGGTTTTTATAGTAATGGAAAAACAAATTATTTAGGTGAGCATGTTGATGGAAAAAAGAACGGACATTGGCAATATTGGTTTGAGAAAACCGGAAAGATAAGAGAAGATATGAATTATGTATTAGATAAAAAGCACGGAAAATATATTTTATATACCGAAAATGGTTTTGTTGACAGTAAAGGAACATACAGAAAAGGAAAACAAAACAGTAAATGGAATTACTATTTTGAAACCGGCGGACCTATGCGTGAACAAAATTTTAAGAACGGAAGGCTATCAGGTAAAAGCACAATTTGGCAAAGCAACGGAAAATTACAATGTGTGATGCATTACAAAATAGTTTCTGATAAACGTAAAGGCCACGAACAAAGCGTACCCACCGGCACATGGATTTTTTACGATAAAACCGGAGCTGAGACAGGAAGGACGGAGCATTAAAAGCTGGCTGCGAAAAATTTTTTAACCCACCAACTCCCTCGAACTTCTCACAGCTAATTCTTGCGCCATTCTTCCGGCGGCTAAAATAAATGCGTTGGTTTGTATTGTTCCTTCCTGTAAAACTGCGGGTCTTCCTGCATCACCGGCATCACAAATGCTCTGTACCATTGGTATTTGTGCAAGTAGTGGAATATGAAATTCATCTGCTAATTGCTGCGCGCCGCCCTTACCGAAAATAAAATATTTATTGTCGGGCAATTCTGCCGGAGTAAACCACGACATGTTTTCTATAATCCCTAATAACGGAACTTTTATAGATTCATGTTTAAACATGGCCGCACCTTTGCGCGCATCGGCTAAAGAAACTTGTTGTGGTGTTGTAACAATAATTGCTCCTGTAAGCGGAACTGCACCTGCTAAAGAAATATGAATATCTCCCGTGCCCGGAGGTAAATCAACTAACAAATAATCAAGCTCTCCCCAATCAGCATCAAAAAATAATTGGTTCATTGCTTTTGATGCCATCGGTCCGCGCCAGATAATTGCCTGCGAGGGTGGAGAAAAAAATCCTATCGATAAAAGTTTTACTCCGTAACTTTCTACAGGAAGCATTTGGGTTTTATCTCCCACTTTTCTCATTTGAGGCTTTTCATTCATCACATCAAACATCATGGGTATGGATGGTCCGTAAATATCTGCATCTAATAATCCAACTTTTGCACCTTGTTGTGCAAGCGCCACAGCTAAATTACTTGCAACAGTAGATTTACCTACTCCACCTTTTCCCGAAGCAATTGCAATAATATTTTTTATTCCAGGAATTCCCTGCTTACCGTTATGAGAAGATGTTTTTACGGTTGCTGTCATATTTATATCTATAACCGCATCTTTATTTACATAATGTTTAATGGCATTAAAGCATGCTTTTTGAATCATCTCCTTCATCGGACATGCAGGTGTTGTAAGCACAACCGTAAAAGCAACATTCATTCCGTCAACTTTCACATCCTTCACCATGCCTAAGGTAACGAGATCCTTTTTTAAATCCGGATCGTCAACATACTTAAGTGCATCTATAACTTGTTGTTCTGTAATCATGCAGCAAAGGTACGTCGTTATTGGTAAAATATAGAAGATTTTTTGTGGGGTTTGGGCGTTACCCTCGGTTAGCAATTTCTTCTTACTATCAGCTTAACTCGGGTCGCGCTTTCCGCTACAAGTCCTCGCCGTATTATCATTTCGAGTCCCGTCAAGAAATTCAACGGCTCCGGGCTTTTCGCTGCAATCGCTAACGCGAATACAGTTCATCATTAAGTTAAGTTTGTTAGGGATGGAGCAACGGTGTTGGAGCTCCTTTTGCTCAGTAAAATGTCGTCATTTCGAGCGTAGTCGAGAAAAGTAACAAGCAGCAGCAAAAAAGCGACTTGCGAGAGCCCGAGCACGCCGGAAAATTTTGTAAAAAGGAAAATTGATATTGCGGGGTAACGCCCATACTTCGCCAAGCTCAGTATACCTCCTTAAAAATTTATTTATTCACTGCATCAATTAATTTATGTAAAATATCCTGTGCTGCAATAGCAATTACAGTACCCGGACCAAAAATTGCAATAGCGCCGGCTTTAAAAAGAAAATCATAATCCTGCTGAGGAATTACTCCACCAACAACAACCAAAATATCCGCGCGTTTATATTTTTTTAGTTCCTCCACTAATTGCGGTACCAAAGTTTTATGTCCGGCAGCCAAACTGCTTACACCAATAATATGCACATCATTTTCTACTGCTTGCTTTGCTGCTTCGGCAGGAGTTTGGAAAAGCGGACCGATATCTACATCAAAACCCAGGTCGGCGAAACTGGTGGCAATTACTTTTGCGCCTCGGTCGTGACCGTCTTGCCCCATTTTAGCAATCATAATTCTTGGACGACGACCATCCAATGCGGCAAATTTATCGGCGAGCTCGCGTGCCTTTGCAAAATCCTTATCCATTGATATTTCTTTTGAATATACACCGGCAATAGAACGATTTGTTGCTTTGTATCTGCCGTAAATTTTTTCCAATGCAAAAGATATCTCTCCTAAGGTGGCGCGAACTCTTGCTGCATTAATACTTAGCTCTAATAAATTTCCTTTGCCCGTTTTTGCTGCTTCTGTTAAAGCATTTAAAGATTCTTCTACTTTTTTAGAATCACGTTCTGCTTTTAATTTTTTTAATCTCTCTAATTGCTGTGTGCGGACTTTCGCATTATCTACATCTAAAATTTCTATCTGTGTTTTTTCATCTGTCTTGTAAGCGTTCACTCCTACAATAATATCTTTTCCGCTATCAATACGCGCTTGCTTTCTTGCCGCAGCCTCTTCGATTCGCATTTTTGGAATTCCGGTTTCAATGGCTTTTGCCATTCCCCCTAACTTTTCAACTTCTTCTATTAGCGCCCAGGCTTTTTGCGCAATTTGCTCAGTGAGATATTCTACATAATAAGAACCGCCCCATGGATCAACCACTTTGCAAATATTTGTTTCTTGCTGTAAATAAATTTGTGTGTTACGTGCAATACGTGCGGAAAAATCAGTCGGCAAAGCAATTGCCTCATCTAATGCATTTGTATGAAGTGATTGTGTGTGGCCCATTGCAGCAGATAATGCTTCAACACAAGTTCGTGTGACGTTATTGAAAGGATCTTGCTCAGTTAAACTCCATCCGCTGGTCTGACAATGCGTACGCAATGCCATTGACTTTGCATTTTTAGGATTGAATTGCTTTACAATTTTTGCCCACAACATTCTTGCAGCGCGCATCTTTGCAATTTCCATAAAATGATTCATTCCAATGCCCCAGAAAAAAGATAAGCGCGGAGCAAAATCGTCAATATCTAATCCTGCCTTTATTCCAGTGCGAATGTATTCCAATCCGTCTGCTAAAGTGTATGCCAATTCAATATCTGCTGTAGCTCCTGCTTCCTGCATGTGGTAACCGCTGATAGAAATAGAATTGAACTTCAGCATTTTTTGAGAAGTGAATTCAAAAATATCTGCCACAATTTTCATGGAATGTGCAGGAGGATATATATAAGTATTCCGCACCATGAATTCCTTTAAAATATCGTTTTGAATAGTGCCAATCAATTTATCTAAACTTACTCCCTGCTCTTCTGCCGCTACAATATAAAAAGCCAGAATAGGAAGTACAGCTCCGTTCATTGTCATTGAAACTGACATTTGATCGAGCGGAATTTGATCAAACAAAATTTTCATATCGAGTATAGAATCAATTGCTACCCCTGCTTTGCCAACATCTCCTTCTACTCTTTCATGATCACTGTCGTAACCACGGTGTGTTGCTAAATCAAATGCTACGGATAATCCTTTTTGTCCGCCTGCTAAATTTCTCCTGTAAAATGCGTTGCTTTCTTCGGCTGTGCTGAAACCTGCGTACTGACGAATTGTCCACGGGTTTTGGACAAACATACTTGCATAGGGTCCGCGTAAAAACGGAGGAATACCGGCAACGAAATGTAATTGCTCTTCATTTTTTATATCGTTTGCCGAGTAGGAATTTTTTAGTTCGATTTGTTCGGCAGTTGTATATGATGAGATATTCCGCTTCTCGACTTCACTCGAAGTGACATGATTATAATTGATATTGGAAAAACTCTTACGCATTTTCTTTTACTAAAAAATCGCTTAAGCAAATTGGTGTGATTGAGTTTTTATCTTTTACCTCTTTGCTCTTGCTTCTTTGTTCTTGCTTCTCCTTCGAGTTTTGAAATTTATTTACACCTACCAAAACGATTTTTTCTTCTTTAAACTGTTTTATCATGTCTGCTGCTTGTTCATGAATTTTATCCTGTATATAATTTGATTTCAGACAAGCTATAAATCCTCCCTTGTTTTCCATTATTTTAAATTCCTTCCAGGCTTTTTCTGCAATTTCGCCAGTGAGTTTTTCTACGTAATAAGAACCCGCGCCTATATCCGCTACTTTATTTAAATAACTTTCTTCCTTAAAAATTAATTGTTGATTGCGCGCCATTCGCTCGCTGAAATCATTTGCCATCTCGAACCCGGCATTGTAAGAATTAAGAGTTAGTGAATTACATCCGCCAATAACAGCGCTCATGCCTTCTGTCGTGGTGCGCAACATGTTGTTGTTTGCATCCAAGGAAGATTTATTTAAAAGAGAAGTTTCGCAATGAATTTTTATTTCGGGATTTGTCTTGTATTCATTTGCGATAAGCGTCCACAATTTTCTCAACGCCCGAAGTTTTGCGATTTCTCCAAAAAAATCGGGACCAATCGCTATTGAAAAACGAAATTGCTTTGAGTTGCTTTTTTCAGTTTGCGCAGACAAATATTCGTGTCCCTGAGCAATAGCACAAGCCAATTCAAAACTTTGTGTGGCGCCCGCATTTTGATACAGCGATGCATTTACACAAGTGTTTTCCGCCGACAAAGCAATTTCTTCTCCTGTCTCAACCAATAGATTAATTACATCGAAAGAAATGCTTCCGTTAATTTTCTCTGGATCAATGTTCTTCTTTTTCAAATAAGAATTAAAATCTGAACTAAAATTTTCATCTTTATACTTTAATTCAAAATTCAACTCAATGTGTTCAATTGAAATTTCATTTAATAAAACGGCGAAATCAATTTTTTTGCTCACAAAAAAAATCAGACTACTTGCTCCGCCCGTTAATGCTTTTAGAGCATTAGTGTTTGCCGTCCTTTCATTGTCAATATTAATTTTGCTGCAAATTTCCCAATCGGCATGCGTAAACAAAGGCGTGGGCTTTTCAATTAAATCTTCGGAAGTATAAAAAGGGTTTACATCGAAACCATTTGGATTATGCCAAATTAATTTTTCGAAATCAGCTCCCTTTAAATCTTTTATGATTTGCTGTTTCCAGTCTTGCGCAGTTGCAGCATTAAATTCAGAAAATAATTTTTCCATATTCTAATCTACATCCCGATAAAACCGGGACTGCGTTGTTAAAAATGTTGAGCTACTTCTCTTTTCAAAAATTCGGTGGCAATTTGTGTCGGAGTTTTCTCAACTCCGGATGCAATTTGTAAAATAATTTGAGCCAGGTCTTGTCCTTTAGCATTATCCTGAACCTTAGTAACTGAAATATTAATAAGCTTTAATGTTTCTTCCTTTGATGTTTTTATAAGATGCCATGCTCCGGCGCTGACATATATTTGCTGAGATATGTTATGCTCGTATTCTGTTTTAACGATTTTTAAAAGGTCGTTATGTAATTGGGCAGCATTCATGCCCGCCTTATTTACACGTAAAACCAAATTAGTCGGCTCAATACGTTCTAAAAAAATAATAATGCGCTCATAAGCCTGTAATCGTATAGGGGTGGTCATGGATAATTGCGATTTTCTAAGATCGTAATCGCGCTTCTTATTTTCGTTGTTTAAAAAACTTCGTACAATAAAATAAGTGGCCGCAAATACAGCCCCAGCAGGAATTAAAATTTTCAATACGTCTAAAACTTCTTGCATACTCCATGTTTTTGTTCACTGTAAATATCCGCATTTAACGGGTAATCTGCAAATTATAGAACGCTGATAACGCTGATTGCTTATGATTTAACAGATAAAATTATAATTTGTCGGGATTGCTCTTACAAATTCCTATTTTGTAAGGTCCAATTTCATTAAATAGTCGCTCTGAGCATCATTTCCCAAATGAAAAGTGTGTAAACCAAACTTTTCGAAGCCCACTCGTATATAAAAAGCAAGTGCTTTGAGGTTTTGTTCCCAAACACCTAACCATATTATTTCATAATTTTTTGTTTTGGCAAACTCGATGCATTTTTTGATAATAGCATACCCTACTTTTTTATCCTGATGCTTTTTCTGAACATAGATGCGCTCTACTTCAATGTGTCTCTTTCCCTTTAATTCTTCGATATGTTCAAATATGCGTAATTTAGCATAACCCATAAGTTCCTTCTCTGCATAAGCCATAAAAAAACGTGTATTTGTTTCCGCGAAATCTTTTTTGGTTTGTTCAATACTGAAATACTTCTGCGTATACTCCAACATGTTTTGCTTAGTATTATACCAGGAGTAAGTTTCGAAAAAAGTTTCGGTTGAAAGCTTTGAAATTACCTCAGCATCATTTATACTCGCTTCTTTTACAGAAATAGTCATAGCTTTTTAAGAAAGCTTTGAGGTTTTATTCAGCAATAAATAATCTGCCAGTACCAAAGCCGCCATTGCTTCTACAATTGGAACTGCACGTGGAAGAACACATGGATCGTGCCTTCCTTTACCCTCTAAAATTATTTCTTCTCCTGCTTTGTTTACGCTTTGTTGTTTTTGCATAAGTGTTGCAACAGGTTTAAATGCAACATTAAAATAAATATCTTCCCCGTTACTAATTCCACCTTGTACTCCGCCTGAGTGATTTGTTTTTGTGCGAATTCCATTACGGTTTTCAAATACATCATTCATTTCTGAACCTTTGTAATTTATAAAATCAAAGCCTGCACCATATTCAAAACCTTTTACGGCATTAATACTTAACATTGCTTTTCCAAGCTCGGCATGCAATTTATCAAACACGGGTTCGCCTAATCCAACCGGAACATTTTGGGCCACACATGTTACAGTACCACCAACGGTATCACCTTGCTTACGTATGTTTTCAATATGCTCAATCATTTGTTGCGCCGTTTTTTCATCCGGACAACGAATAATGTTTTTTTCAATATCAGCAGGGTATATTTCTGTATGAGATTTGGTAAGTTTGATATTCTGTACTTGAGAAACATATGCAAAAATTTTAATTTTATGTTGCTGAAGCAAAAGTTTTGCAATGGCTCCCGCAACAACCCGTGACGCTGTTTCTCTTGCTGATGAACGCCCGCCGCCACGGTAATCTCTCACTCCATATTTTTTTTCGTAGGTAAAATCGGCATGCGATGGACGAAAAGCATCCTTTAAATGTTCGTAGTCTTTACTTTTTTGATTTTCGTTATAAATAACAAATCCGATTGGGGCGCCGGTAGTTAGTCCTTCGAAAATTCCCGATAAAAAATTTACCTCATCACTTTCTTTGCGTTGTGTAACAATATGCGACTGTCCCGGTTTTCTTCGGTCGAGTTCGCTTTGCACAAAATCAAAATCAATTTTTAATCCGGCCGGACATCCATCAATAATTCCTCCTATAGCTTCGCCATGCGATTCGCCAAATGTTGTCAGTTTAAAAATATGTCCGAATGAATTTCCTGCCACAACTTTTTAATAAATATATTGAAATTTTTGTTTTAAAAATTCTTTTGCCAATCCATGATGCGCCTGTTTTCCTTTAGAATGAAAATAGGCAATTTTTATTTCATGTGAACCATAACTTGCACCTCTTAAATTATTTGTGTTATAATCATATGAGTAACTTATTTGGTATGCATCTTTAAAAGTCCATCCTAATTGCCCTACTATGGCATTTCCAAAACGTATGCCTCCACCAATAATTAAAGCATGTTTTATATGCAGTCTTAAATAGTAATCGAATAAAATAGGAGTTCCCGATACAAGAACTGCCATTATGTTGTTTTCCCAAACATAGGCGGGGTTAGCCGAATAATTATATCCAATTGAGGCACAA
Source organism: uncultured Flavobacteriaceae bacterium (assembly GCA_964653165.1). Classification (GTDB taxonomy): domain Bacteria; phylum Bacteroidota; class Bacteroidia; order B-17B0; family Aurantibacillaceae; genus PALSA-968. The sequence goes on from CAZZEI010000029.1 coordinate 19,718, forward strand.
AAATGCGTTACTGTTTGTATTTCTCCGCGTTTGGATCCTATTTTTGATTTATCATAGCTATACGTAGTGCCTAAAAGATTATTTGCAGAAAGGGCAATATGAAAACGATCGTTATAAAACATCAATCCGCTTGCAGCATTAAAAATATTAGATTTTTGAGTTGTAGCCATATTATTAATAGCAACATCTTGGGAGTTTTGATAAGTCATAAACCCCGCATTAACCTGTTGCATATTATAATTACCATTAAGACCTAAAGAAAGGGCAAAATCATCAAATTTTATTTTAAAAGCATAGGCCAAAGCCGATGTTAGGGTTGTAAATGGCCCTATTTTATCCTGATATACGTATCCACCTAATCCCATACGGTTTTTGTATAGTTTTCCATGAAAACTCACTCCCATGGTTTTGGGTGCGCCTTCAAACCCTGTCCATTGATTTCGATAACTTATACGGGCATCCATATTTTGACGGGTTCCAGCCACCGCCGGATTCATCATAAATAAATTACTCCTGTATTGGGTCCAAAACGGGTATTGTTGCGCCTTTGCGAGCATAACAGGAAGGCTCAATAGTATTATAAATTTGAGGTGTTTCAAGCCCGTAAATATAGCAATAACAGTGCTTAAAACGAATTAAGGAGGAGTGCGGTTAAAAAGTAAAAGTGTATATATAGTAAAAATCAATTAATCAAAGTAGAAAATAGCATGAATTTATTTTGGTTTTTCGTATAATTCTAATTATTATTGCGAACAATTTTGCGACCTAAATTTTATATGAAAAGATATTTCATTGTTTTTGTACTGCTATTTCAAGGTGCTTTGGCTTTTTCCCAAGGTGGTGTCATAATTATTGAGGGTCATTATCAGGGTAAAAACCTATATGTTCAAAATCCATTTGCCAGCGGCGGAGTAGGTTTTTGCGTTACAGAAGTATTTGTTAACGGAAATCTTACAACTGACGAGACTCAATCAAGTGCGTTTGAGGTTGATTTTAAACCTCACAAATTAACCATTGGCGATAAGGTTGAAATTAAGATTAAACACAAGGACGATTGTCGTCCAAAAGTATTAAACCCAGAGGTTTTAAAACCAAAAAGTACGTTTGAGGTTATTTCAATGAGCGTTAATGCAGATGGCTCTCTTAAATGGAGTACCAAGGGCGAAAGCGGTAAGCTGGCTTATGTTATTGAGCAGTTTCGTTGGAACAAATGGGTGAAAGTCGGCGAATTAGACGGTATTGGCACAGCGGCTACAAATAACTACGATTTTAAAGTTTCTCCACATTCCGGTAAAAACCAGTTTAGAGTAAAACAAACCGATTATAGCGGTCAGCCCCGTATTTCTAAGCCCGTTGACTTAAACAGTAACTCTTGTGATGTTAGTTTTTCACCTCAAAAGGTTTCAAAAGAAATTAACTTTGATTGCGGTGGCAAACCGAATGAGACTATGTTTGAAATATATGACCAATACGGTAATATAGTAAAACGTGGGTTTGGAAGCAAAATTGACTGTTCTAACCTTACTAAAGGTGGTTATTTTCTTAACTACGACAATAAAATGGGTGAGTTTGTAAAGAAGTAATTCTTTTTACCCTTATTCTAAGTCCTTTTATCTAATTTTTCTAAAAAATCTTCTTTTGATACCATTTTTATGGTATTTTTGTAGTAACTTTAGAATCAATCTAAATAACAATGATTACAATTTCAGAGGCTGCAAAAGAGCATGCTATAAAACTAATAAAAGAAGAAAGCAGGCCACAAGACACATTTATACGCGTTGGGGTTGATGGCGGGGGTTGCTCA
>CAZZEI010000030.1:0-21520 GCA_964653165.1 uncultured Flavobacteriaceae bacterium
CCCCCTTTGGGTGAGGAAAGCTGGAACGATCATTTTACAAAGTATCAGGAGAGTCCTGAGTTTAAAATTATTAATAGCGACATGACTTTATCGCAGTTTAAAAATATTTTTTGGTGGGAATGGTCACATCGTTTTATTGGACGTATTATAGGGTTGGTTTTTTTTGCAGGTTTTTTGTATTTTCTTATTACAAAAAAATTCACAAAAGAGTTACTTAAAAAATCAATAATACTAATGTGTGTTGGTGCATTACAGGGCTTTGTGGGTTGGTGGATGGTTAAAAGCGGCTTAGTTAAAAATCCCAACGTCAGTCATTTTAGATTGGCCATACATTTAATGACTGCCTTTACAGCATTTGCTTTTGCATTTTGGTTTGCATTGGAGTTAATTTTTGAAAGCGAAAAGAATTCAAATGATTTGAATGATGGAAGAAAACTTTTTCCTGTAAGTGTTATCTTGTTCATTGCTTTGATTTTTCAAATAGTTTATGGCGCTTTTGTCGCAGGTTTAAAGGCAGGGTTATTTTATCCAACCTGGCCCAAAATGGGAAATGAATGGTTTCCTGGCGATGTTATTCTTAGTAGCGACTCGTTAATTAAAGATTTTACAGAGAACGGGGCTGGAGTACAATTTATTCACCGCACATTTGCCTGGGTAGTTGCCGGCTTGGTTCTATATATATGGTGGCGTTCAAATAAATTAAAGCTTGGTAAATGGCAATTCAAGGGAGTCAGTTTGTTAGTGTATTTAACAACCTTACAAATTATATTAGGCATATTTACTTTAATTTATAGTGTTCCTGTACTAATGGGTGTGTTGCATCAAACCGCTGCTTTCTTTTTATTTGCAACTGTGCTTTATCTCTTGTTTCATTTCAAACTCAAAAAGCAACACGAAGTTTGAGTATATTTGGCTTCCTATACATGCAGATGAATTTTTTAAAAAATAGTTTACTTGTTGTAGTTGCACTTTACATATCATCCTGTATTGGTGAGTTCAAAGAAATTTCGGTCACGAATATTAATGATTTTAAGGTGACTAAAATAACGCCCTCAGGCATCGAAGGCGAAATAAAAGTTACTATCAATAACCCCAATCCAATTGCTTTTAAAGTCTATCGTTCGAAAGCAAAAATTATGTTTGGAGAAGTAAAATTAGGGACAGCGCGTACTGCTAAAAAAGTAAAAATTGCTGCTAATTCAAATGCTGAACAAACGTTTATTTTAAAAGGAGATTTGAAAGATGTTTCGATGATGGAATTGCCGATGCTTTTAGCAGGTAAAAACAAACAAATGGAAATTAAGGGTGATATTAAAGCCGGTAAATGGTTTTATAAGAAGCGATTCCCTATTGATAAAAAGCAAAAGATACCCGGACTTGATTTTAAAGGTGGTTTTCCGGGTTTATAAATACCCAAAATAAGTTAACTTTACCCCTTTAAAATTTATGTCTAAAAAAGTAGCTGTTATTGGTGCGGGACCTGCGGGTATTACGGCTGCGTACGAGCTTGCTAAACTTGGGGTTGAAGTTGATCTTTATGAAGCTTCCGATTCGGTAGGAGGCTTATCAAAATCCATTAAACTCTGGAATCAAACTGTTGATATTGGTCCACACCGTTTTTTTAGCAATGATACACGTGTAAATAAAATTTGGTTAGAAGTTGTTGGCCGCGATTATAAAATGGTAAACCGCCTTACTAGGGTTTATTATAAAAGAAAATTTTTCTTCTATCCTGTAAAACTTTTTAATGCATTAAAGAATCTTGGATTAATTGAGGCCACACAAAGCGCTTTTAGTTTTTTTAAAGAAAAAATTATCCCTACTAAAGATAAAGGCACTTTTGAAACCTGGGTTACCCAACGTTTTGGAAAGCGATTGTACGAAATATTTTTTAAAGCATACACTGAAAAATTGTGGGGTATAAAATGCACAGATCTTGATTCGGATTTTGCAGCGCAACGTATAAAGAAGCTTTCTTTATGGGAAGCATTTAAAAGTGCAATTTTGAAAGGCTCTTCCAAAAAGCATAAAACCCTTGTTGATGTTTTTGCGTATCCTATTCACGGCACAGGTATGATTTATATTCGAATGGCAGAATATATAAAAAGCAAAGGTGGAAATGTTTTTTTAAAAACACCAATCGAAAAAATAATTACAGAAAACAAAACCGCAAAAGCAATTCAACTTGCAGACGGAACCGTAAAGGATTATGATGTTGTTGTTTCTTCCATGCCATTAACATTAATGGTTAGTCGTTTGCCGGATGTTCCACAAAACATAATTGATAATTGCAAGCAACTTAAATTTCGTAACACGATACTTGTTTATTTAAATGTTAATGGCACTGATTTGTTTCCGGATAATTGGTTATACATAAATTCAGACGACGTAAAAACCGGACGTATTACCAATTTCCGAAATTGGGTTCCGCAATTATATGGCAATGAAAAAACCAGTATTCTTGTCATGGAATATTGGTGTTATGATGAGGATGAAATCTGGAAGGAAGACAACGGAAAATTAATTGAACTTGCTAAACAGGAAATAAAAATAACAGGACTTACAAAAGATGCGGAAATACTTGACGGACATGTATATCGTATTCCTAGATGTTATCCTGTTTATTCTACAGGGTATAAAGAGCAGCTGAAGCCTGTTGAGGATTATTTAAAAACGCTTATTAATGTTATTCCTATTGGACGTTATGGTTCTTTTAAATACAACAATCAGGATCATTCAATCCTTATGGGCTTTTTAGCCGCAGAAAATATTGTAAAAGGAACCAATCATAATCTGTGGGAAATTAATACGGATTACGAAAGTTATCAGGAGCAATCATTAATTACAGAAACCGGATTGCAGGTAACACAGTAGGATATTTAAGGTTTAAAAATCCCGGTAATTCTATCTTTTAATTTCTTAATTTTTTCAAGATTTTCCTGTAGTGGTGCTGTAGCCATTGCGGTATATTGATGTGCATGCGATGCATCTAATAATTCCGGATATATTACTATAAAACTTTGAAACTCAAAATTCTTTGCAATTGTGTTTTGTAAATTATCTGTCTGAAAATTATAAGAAACGGTTTGTTTTCTTGAGCTTAGAACAATTAATAAATCATCAGATTTTAACTCACTCTCCATTTCCTCTGATTGTTCCATATCTGTCACAACACGGTAATTATAAAAATTGCTTTCAGTATCATTAATTAAAATCTTAAATTGCTCTAAAGTCTTTTCATTACCAAATATTATGTGATTCCCGCCAATTTGTCTTAACAAAAGTGAAATTTTTTGAACAGTTCGTTTAAAACTTAATTCTAAACAGGCGTTGGGTGTAAACCAAATAACTAATCGTGTAAACGAATTAAGCGGTTGAATAATTTTGGAAAGAAAAATTGTTTGATCGGTTTTGGCAAGCAGGTTATCGGCTACATTACCAAATAAAAAGTTACCGGATGAGTGTGCAGACTTGCTGTTTAATACAATATGACTAATACCATAGGCTTTACAGGTTCGGGCAATTCCGTCTACAATATTTAAATCAACTTTTTTTAGTATTTCAATTTTTTTATCTTCAGAAATAATTTGATCGGCAATAGCATCAATAGCTTTTTTAATAGAATACAGTTTTTGATTTGCGTCAGTATCATCTTCCACAACTGTTAATGGATAAATGGGTTCCTGAGATTTAGCGTCTTTCATCAGCAAAGCAAATTCCATTAAGCGTTGCAGGTTTTCGGGGTTTGATATAGGAACCAAAATACGCTCCACTTTCTTTTTCAGTTTTACATCCGCATCTTTTTCTAAAATGGCGAGTTGACGTGCGGCACGCTCCGTAACAAACGAACTCACCAGACAGGTAATTAATATTAAAATAATGGTACCGTTTACTGCGTGTTGATCTAGTAATCCAATATCAAAACCTACTTTAATAACAGCTAAAGTTGCGGCTGCATGTGAAGCACTTAAACCATACATAATGCGTCTTTCGTGTTTGGTGTAACCGTAAATAAATCCGGTTAATTGCGCGGCCATGTATTTTGTAAGAAGCGCTACGCCTATTAGGATGCCGGCAAAAACAAGTTCTTTTGTGCTTACAAAAAATAAACGTAAATCAACAAGCATACCGGCGCTTATTAAAAAGAATGGAATAAATAAAGTGTTTCCAATAAACACCAGTCTGTTCATTAAAACAGAATTGTTTGGAATAACTTTGTTAAAAGCAAGCCCCGCAAGAAACGCACCAATAATTGCTTTTACACCTGCAAGATCGGCCATAAACGCTGCAAGAAACATCATAGAAAGAACAAATAAATATTGCGAACTTCCTTGCCCTTCTAAATTTCTAAAAAACCAGCGACTTACCTTAGGCAATAAATAAATTGTACTGATAATTAAAACCGCAATCATTAAAACAAGTTTAAGCCAGTAATTGGGCGACATGTTTCCTTGCGATAGATTTGTTATTACACCTAACAAAATAAGTACGGCCGAGTCTGTAATAATTGTCCCGCCAAAAGTAATTTGTACAGCACGGTTTTTTGTAACGCCCATGTTACTCACTATAGGGTATGACAGCAAGGTATGCGTAGAGAACATACTTGCTAATAACAAGGCGGCCCAAAATGAATATTGTAAAACAAAAACGCATACAAAAAAACCAATCGTAATAGGAATAAAAAAAGTAAATGCGCCAAACACCAGACTTTTGTTACGATGCTCTTTTAGCTCGTGCAAATCCATTTCGAGTCCGGCCAAAAACATAATATACAAAAGCCCTGTGTTGCTGAACAATTCAAAGCTGGTTGATTTATCAATTAAGTGTAATGTATTTGGACCAATAATAACACCGGCGAGAATAAGACCAATAATGCCCGGAATACGAAAACGGCGAAAAACTAATGGAGAAAATAAAATAATTAGAAGTACCAGTGAAAGAATTAAAACGGGGTCGGTAAATGGAATGTAGTTGCCAAAAAAACGCTTAAAACTATCTATGGTTTGCGTAAAGAAATTCATTGGCTACTTGCTTACAAAGGTACTAATTTTAGCGGAGCAAAAGCAGTATCTTATTTATCCTGTAAATTGCCGTTTTGGTAATTTTCGATTTTTACAAGTTTATTACCTTCGTCGTAATATTTCCATTCGCCCTCTTTTACGTAATCACTTTTTGCCTCATAAAATTTAAGCGTTCCTTCTTCTTTAATCTTTCCGGTCTCAAAAAACTCTTTATGCATGTATAATTTTTTTCTTTTGTCGGTGAGCTCAAAAATAACTTCTGCGTAACCGTTTTCAAAAAAAGTATTTCGTTTTATGAGGTAATCATTATCACCATGACTTTCTTCCTGCAAATCAATATTTCCATTGGGGAAATAATCAGTTTGCTTATTTGGAACCATGTTGTAATAATGAACTTCTGATTTTACTTTTCCATCAGCATAATAAATATATACTTCGCAATGTTTGTTATCGAGCATGCGGTAAATACGCTCCATCTGACCATTTTCGTAATAGTTTTTATAGGCACGAAGTTGTCCGTCCAGATAAAAACCTTTATGTAAAAGTTTCCCGCTTACATAAAAATCTTCCCACCATCCCTGAATGTTATATCCTTTTTTATCATACCGTACCGAATCACCCCCAAGTAAAGGACTAAGTTTTTCGTACATGGTAATACCATAGGTTGAATCGACTACATCTTTGGGGTCAAAGCGTTTTAAATGCGGAATCTGATCAGAGTAGTCTTGCGCCATTTGTGAAAATGAACAGAAAAATAAAAGGGAAAAAAAGGTCGCTAATAATTTTCGCATTATATATTTTTAATGTATTCCCATTTCTGCTAAATATCGCTCGGCATCTAATGCCCCCATACAACCGCTTCCGGCAGCTGTTACGGCTTGTCGGTAAACTTTATCCTGCGCATCTCCGGTAACAAATACACCTTTAACTTTAGTTTTGCTTGTGCCTGGTGTTGCAATAATGTATCCGCTTTCATCCAAATCAAGCCAATCTTTAAAAATAGCAGTATTGGGAGTATGGCCAATTGCGACAAAAAATCCGGTGACATCTAATTTGCGTTCCTGTTTTGTTTTGTGATTTATAATAAGTGCCCCATCAACCGTTTTACTTCCTAAAATTTCCTTTGTTTCGCTATCCCACAAAATTTCTATGTTGGGCGTGTTTAATACGCGTTGTTGCATTGCTTTAGATGCGCGCATTTCGCTACGTCGAACAATCATATAAACTTTTTTGCAAAGTTTAGCTAAGTATGTTGCTTCTTCAGCTGCTGTATCTCCCGCACCTACAATTGCTACATCTTGTCCTTTAAAAAAGAAACCATCACATACTGCGCAAGCCGAAACGCCAAAACCGTTTAGTTTTTGTTCGCTTTCCAAGCCTAACCATTTAGCGGAAGCTCCGGTTGCAATAATTACAGTGTTTGCATGTATCTCGGTTGTTTCATCAATCCATACTTTGTGTACTGGACCTGTAAAATCAACTTTATTGGCGTAACCAAAACGTATATCGGTACCAAAACGCTCAGCCTGAGCCTTAAAATCTTCCATCATTTCAGGTCCTTGTGTACCTTTTGGGTAACCCGGATAATTTTCTACCTCAGTGGTAATGGTTAATTGTCCGCCGGGTTGCATACCTGTATACATAACGGGTTTTAATGCCGCGCGGGCAGCGTAAATAGCGGCAGTGTAACCGGCAGGGCCGGAGCCAATTATTAAACAGTCAACTTTCTCAATAGCAGTGCTCATAAAATATCATTCAAAAAATTACACAAATTTACCCAAAAATCCTGTTTAATAGCTGAATGTGGATTACTTTTGAAGAGAAAAACTAACATTAGTTTAGTATTCGATGCCTGTAGGTATTGTTCGTATGGAATTATCAGCTCACATAGAAACAATTTTAAAAACCCTGCCTGAAAACCCAGGGGTTTACCAGTATTTTGATGCCGACGAAACAATTTTGTATGTAGGCAAAGCAAAAAACCTGAAAAAAAGAGTTTCTTCTTATTTTCATAAGGAGCATGATAATACGAAATTGCGCTTACTTGTAAAAAAAATACGCGATATAAAAATAATCGTGGTTAATACTGAATACGATGCGCTGCTCTTAGAAAATAATTTAATAAAGCAATATCAGCCGCGCTACAACGTAAGTTTAAAAGATGATAAAACATATCCATGGATTTGTATTAAAAATGAAAGGTTCCCAAGAATTTTTTATACACGCAAAAAAATAAATGATGGCTCTGAATATTTTGGTCCTTACGCTTCGGTTACTTCCATAAAAACCCTGATTGCTTTTATAAAAGAAAATTTTCAGCTGCGCACTTGTTCTTTGGATTTGACGGAGAAAAATATTTCTGCAAAAAAATTCCGTGCTTGCCTCGATTATCATATTGGTACTTGCAAGGCTCCTTGCGTTGGATTACAAACGTTTGAAGATTATGAGCAAACTGTAAAGCAAATAAAAAATATTCTCAAGGGAAGTATCTCCTCTGTAATTCGTGAACTTAAGCAACAAATGAGTTCTAGTTCTGAGAAAAGGGAATTTGAAGATGCTCACAATGCAAAAATTAAATTAGAAGCACTCGAAAAATTCCAGGCAAAATCGATGGTAGTAAGTAATACCATCGAAAATATTGATGTAGCAGCTTTTGTGCGCGAAGAAGATTTATATTATGTAAATTATTTTCATATTGTAAACGGTGCCATAATAGCATCACAAACTTTAGAAATAAAAAGAAAACTGGACGAAACAGACAGCGATATTTTGGTCTACGCCCTTTTTGAATTAAGAACACAGTTGCTAAGCACAGCCAAAGAAATTGTTGTCCCGTTTTTACCCGATAGCGAATTTCCGGATGTAAAATTTTTCGTACCTAAGGCAGGCGACAAAAAAATTGTTTTGGATTTGTGCCATCGAAACGCTGAGCAATATCGTTTTGATAAAAACAGACAATTAGCATTGACAAATCCTGAAGAACACACGCAACGTATCATGGAGCAAATGAAAAAGGATTTACGAATGAAAGAAGAGCCTGTTCGCATAGAGTGTTTTGACAACTCAAACATACAGGGGCATTTTGCAGTGAGTGCAATGACGGTTTTTATAAATGCTAAGCCCGCAAAAAAAGAATATCGTCACTTTAACGTAAAAACAGTTGAGGGTCCGGATGATTTTGCAACCATGGAAGAAATTATTTTTCGGAGATACAAAAGAGTACAGGAGGAAAATTTAGAAATGCCTAATCTAATAGTTATTGATGGAGGTAAAGGACAATTAAGTGCAGCCATAAATAGTTTAAACAAATTAAAACTAATGGGTAAAGTGGCCATAATAGGAATTGCAAAACGATTGGAAGAAATTTATTACCCCGGCGACTCTATCCCTATGTACTTAGATAAACGTTCTGAAACACTTCGCATTCTTCAGCAAATTCGTGATGAGGCACACCGATTTGGAATTACACACCACCGAAAGAAGCGCAGCAAGCAAACAATAGCAACAGAGTTAAATCAAATCAAAGGCATTAGCGATAAAACAGCTCAAAAACTTTTGGCAGAATTAAAGTCAGTAAAAAGGATAAAAGAATCTTCTCTGGAAGAAATTGAAAAAATAGCAGGGAAAGCAAAAGCGAAATTAGTTTACGAATATTTCCAGAAAAATTAATACTGTCAGTTCGAGCGAAGTCGAGAACCGTGTAATTCTTCAATTGGAAAAAATTATTTCTCTGAGTTTATTCCGAGTCTCGACTTCGCTTGACGTGACATAATCGAAAATAGCAATTACGTTGGATAAGTAGGCTAAGCCCCGACTAATTTCTTATACGCAGCAACATCTAATAACTCACTTACATCTGCGGGATTATCAACTGTGCATTTAATCATCCAACCATCACCATACGGGTCGTTATTTACCAGCTCGGGGTTAGCATCAATTTTAGCATTTACTTCTAAAACTTTTCCGGTAATTGGCATAAATAAATCAGAAACTGTTTTTACAGCTTCTACGGTACCGAAAATAACTTCTTTAGAAACAGTTTCGCCAACGGTGCTTACATCCACGTAAACAATATCACCTAATTCTTTTTGTGCAAAATCGGTAATACCAATATAAGCGTTATTGCCTTCTACACGCACCCACTCGTGGTCTTTAGTGTATTTTAAATTATCCGGAAAATTCATAGTATCAATTTTAGAGAGGCAAAAGTAACAAATTAGTACAAACGTGCAAAGTAGAAATGAATAAAACCCCTTAAACTCTTTGCGAACTTTGCGAACTTTGCGTCTCTGCGAGCAAAATAGGTTTACTGTATCACAAACCTCAAACTAACGCCACAATTGGTAGTTTGCGTTGGGAATGAAGTAGATATTACCGGACGGTTTATAGTACGGTCGTAGAAAAAGCGCAGGTTGATATTCTGACTTATAGTATATGTAAACGAAGTTTTTATGGCAATAATATTTGAACCGTTTGTAAGCTGAGCGTACTGATATTCCTGATCTGTACTAGGATCGATATTTATTCGACGCAATGTTGTTTGATTTTGCCTTACCGAAAATGTAATGTTTATCTGCAAATCACTTTTTAAAGGCTTGCCTTGTATTTTTAGTCGCTTTATCTCCAGGTTAGGAAAGGTATAGGTAGTACCAATATTTAATTCATTTCCTCTCATTTCTGTAACTTGGGGTAAGTTAGCCGAGAGAGAAGTAGTACGGTCGCGTTTAAGTTCTACGTTGGCACCTAAACCTTTTAATCTTCCTTTATCAACAAAATTCAAATTAAATTTAACAAGCGGCGCAAACTGTTCTGAAATGCTAACTGTATTAATTACATATTTAGAAACAAAGTTTGAACTTGGATTGGTTGGATCTAAACGCGCATTTGAGAAAAAATCATTATCACCTAAGCCACCCGTGAAAGCCTGGTTATTTGTAAAACCACCAATGCTTGTTGTAGAACGATATCCATGGGTTACAATAATACTTTTAAAAACAGGTTTTAAAAAATCCAATTTACCAAGCCCGTCCCAATTAAGACTCCAGTTAGGCATAGGTACATTTGGGAACAAGTTAGATTTACTAAGTCCGGTAGATTTTTTTCCGGCATAAGCATCCAGGAAAGATAATATAACAACGTCTTGCTGGTTTTTGGTATAACCGTCTCCCTCAAACTGACTGAAAGTACCTTTTTGGGTTGAGAGTATCCTAACATAATTTCCCCTTGTTTGAATAAAATTATTAAAGATTTCGTTTTCGTGGGTAAGCTTATCTTTATCTTTTTTAAATGCTGTTCCAATTGTTATAGTAGAAATACTAAACTGCCCGGTTTGTGTTGTTGTTATGTGATTATATGAACTATCAGGACCCCATCCAATAAAAAAACCTTCGTTCAGCCCGTACGTTCTTGTGCCTGTTAAATCAATTTTAAAATTTTTAAACGGTTCAATTTTTGCCTGATAACTATACGTTCGCTGAAAGGTATGCGCATACGGAGTTGAGAAATTATTTCTTCGAACCAATAGATGTTTGCTTGTGTCTTCAACCAAATCTAAGATATGATTTTGTTGTCCGAATACAAAGCCCGGACCGGGAGCAAAAGAGGGAAAAATATTATCTCCTTGTGTTCTCGGATTCATTCCTAAGAACCCTGTTGAATCCAGATACCCGGGTAAGGTTGTTCCCTGCGTTTGATTGAAAGTAACTGAAGTTTGTTTTATCGTCATTATAAGTCGCGCTAAATATTCAACTATAAGCGGCGGATCTTTCTTGGTTGTATCTTTTTTATTAGGATCGGCACCGCCAGCCTTAGGCTCTATTGGTTTTGGACTATCTTTTCTGTTGGTAAGCCCAAGGTTTACTCGTTTAAAATAGGGAATTTTATTATATAAAGTGGTCATGTTAAACGCCATGTTAATAGTTTGCTGTTGATTGTTATTTATGGTATTCCCAATATCTGGCTGTGCAAAAGGTCTACGTTGCCATTGGTAACTGGAAGTATATTTATAAGTAGAGCTCGAAATGAAATCGAGTATAGGTATTTTATTAAGAGGAATATTTACGTTTACGTTTGATGTATGCTTATAAGCTGTTGTAAGGCCGCCCGCAATTAACCGCTCTTCTACTTTTTTTCTGTCACCGGGTTTGTAATAATCGTATGGTTCTAAAATACGCCCATCGTTATTTGCATTTAAATCTAATTTAATATTTTTTGTTAAATCCCAGCGCACAGCATACACCCTTGTTATATTAAATGTTTTATTGAATTGAGGTCTTGTATAATCATCACCTATGTTGGTAATATCACGTGCGAGTACCTCAATATAGTTACGCGTTACATTCGTGCTAAAATTAAACTGATTTGGCATGGGCGTAAAATTTATGTCTTTTACAAGTGCAAGCCACGGACTTTCTAAAATTTTTGCCTTCGATTTTTTAAAAGGTTCAATCGGTTTTATTTGTTGCTGATAATTATAATTTAATCCGGCCATATATTGGCGGTTATAACTCCATTTGGTATTAAGATTATGTTTAAACTGTTCGTTAAAAGCATAGGTTGCAGAAAAATTTTCTATATCCCAGGGGAAAGATGTTTTTTTATTTTTTCCGCGTTGCTTGCTAACGTTGGTAAAGTTTATTCCCTTTCTTCGAGTATAATCTTCTGCCCGATATTTAATTTGATCTATTTGATCTTTTGTAAATCCATTATCGGAATTAACAGCACTCATCAACACATCCGGGTTATTCGGGTCGTATTGTGGTGTAATAATAATTTCGGCATAATTTAAATACATGGGTACATTCAGCTTCCAGTCTTTAGGAAAAAATTTACCTAACTGTAAAGTAGTAGAGATATCGTATTGTTTGGTAAGCTCCCTGCTTCGTTCACTTGGTTTCTTTTCTATGCTTCCGTAAAACGGAGTAGATACAGCACCTGACAGTGAGAGCTGCCCAAAATCTGCAAGCTTAGCTGTTACGCGCGAGTTAGCTGCCCAGCCTCCTCTCTGTTCAAAATCAGTTAAACGTAATTCATTAATCCAAACCTCTGCACATTTATCATTTTGGTCGCTTGTTACGGGATTATAAATACCTACCATAATATTTGTTAGGGTTGCAATATTTGGATTACCTACTACACGTATTATGCGTCCGCCATCTGCACTTCTTTCAAAAGGCTTTGTAATATCAAATTTAATTTCGTTCCGTTTAAGTTTAGCGGAGGTTAGCTGTGCAAAATCAATATCTATTTCGTTAGCTTCGGGCCATATTTTATCACGATCGCCATCACTGGCATTATCATAATTACCCGGCGCTGTAAGTTGTAGAGGCACTTCATATTCGTAATAGTTATTTGTAAAATCGGCACCTAATCGAACAAACACGCGCACATCGCCATTGCTCAAAGGTTGGTTGTTAAGTTTTTCGCCGTGTATAAACATTTTAAGTTTTTTGTACGAACGCACATCGTAGTTTACGTTTTTATAAATTGCGCGGCGGTCTCCATCTTTCAATCCGCATACACGCATAGAAAGTGCTTGTTCGTTTAGCAAAACTAAATTTGTTGTTTGCACATTTTGTTGCTGATTAATACCCGGAGGTAATACATAAGCAACAGGGGTGCGTGCACCATTTTCCTGATAACTAATGGCCGATACATCAAAACTTGTACTTGGATCGGTGACAATTGCTCCTGTTGGATCTGATAAATCCTGTTGGTAAGTACGCCAATCGCTACGCACTAATTCTAAACGCACAAAACGCATTACAACGGGCGCAGAGAATTTTGTAACAAACATGCGCATAAATCGAATGGAGTTAAATCCCTCAATGCTTCCTATTTTGGCATCGTAATTTGTTACCGGAATTTTAAACTGATAATAGTTTACACTACGTTGCACTCCATCCGGACCTGTTTTTGTTACCGGAATATAATTTACAATATAATTATTACCAACGTTTGAAGTATTAATATCCTGCGGAGTAACTTTTATTTTGTATTGGTAATATGCTTCCGATTGGTTTAATGTATTATCGCGGTTAGCGTCTTCAATATTTGGCAATGTAGAAAGTCCGGTTGTAGGATAGCCACCACTATTCTGACTTTGATATTGTTTTTGCGTTGCCGAGTTACCTTCAACGTTATTGTATTTTTTATAACGCTGCAACGTGTTTAAACTTTGGCCATCGTAATCATCACCTCTGTAAAAATGGTAATTATCACCCGATGGGTCTGTTTGCCCTTCGTTGCCACCACCAATACCTGCAGCATTAAGTTCATTCATGTAATTGGTAAAAAAAGTTCTTTCATCGGCATCAATCAAACAATCGTAACCAACGTCTTGCACAGGGCGCGCATCTTCATTGTTATCAAAAGCATTTACAAAAGGAGGTACTGTAGGATAGCGTCCCCATTGGCTTGTTCCCATAATACCTTGTTGCGAGTTGCTGTATGGTATTCCGTTTTCGTACGACATGTTTCCGTCTTTCAAAACATCTTCTGATACGCCTCCTAAATTTATATACAGCTCACCGTTGGTTGGTGGCGCTTGATTAAAAGTGTTGTACTGTGTTTGTGTTTGATTATTGTAATCCTCATTAAAAGGATCCATCATCCAAAATTGTATGTACTCAATGTTGGCGCTTTGAAAATCGTTTGTTTCTAATCGGCGCATAATACCGGCCCAACGGTTTTCGGGATTATTTAAAACTATTTTTCCGGAAGAAATTGAATTTGGTTTATCAATACCGGATGATATGCCGGGCACAGGATTTACATCATAATTATAAGGACCGCGTTCAGTAGGATAAAAGCCTATATCTAAACTAGGTAGTAACACAGGCTGTCCGTTAGGCGGTGTTTTTTTAGGAAACAAATCACTTTCAAAAACGGCCTTCATAAAGTGATTTGATTGTATGGTTTTAGTAATTGAAGACGGGGTTATGCCTGAACTTTGTTGATAGAATACAGATTGGTCAATTGTATACCAGGCAAGCTTAGCTCTGTTTAATCCTGTATTTATACCTGAGTCATTTCCCAGTTTTGTTTCCGGAAAAAGATTGGTTTGTCCTTGTGGTATGGAAGAATGAATCCATTGAGAAGGACTTTTTACATCTATCAACGAAACGCTTCCTTCAAAATCATCTATGTACGAATTTCCGTTTTTACCAATGGCTTTAGAATGCCCCGGTATAAGTTTTGCAAACTCGCCCGCCATTTGTATAGAGGAAGATTCTTTTGTATTTATGAATGGAATTTTATCAACTAACCTTGTGAGCCATGGTGCATCGTGTCGGTAATTATAATCAAAACCAACAACTGAGTTTGATACAGGCTCATCGCCAAAATTTACTTTTTGTGTAAGCGGTCTTTCTGTCATCCGAAGCAATGTGCTACCCATCGAAAAATCTTTATTTACTTTGTAATCGAGTCGTGTACCCAATAAACTTTTTTGCTGAATATTAAACAGCGAATTATTTTCGGCCGAAATTTTTATGGGTTGCCCCGAGTTTAAAATACTTTCGTTAATTATTTTTACTCTGCCTAATGTGTAGTCAACTGTAAAATCAACGTTCTCTGTCAATGGCACACCACCCGCTGTTACACGCACAGACCCTTGCGGAATATTCATTGAGCTTAATGAAAACTCATTACTGGTTGCCGATTGATAAGAACCTTTTAATTTGTAACGGTTTTTTTGAGGAAGCTGTTGTGCAGCTATCCGAGTGGAGTCGTAGAGTTCCTGAAAAATAAAATTTTCATATTCTGATGCAATATTTTGTGGATTGCCGGCAAAAGCTTTCCGCAGTTCGCTTCCAAACGGTTCTATGGTAGTAAAATAAATTCTACCGTTTTGCACGTTTACGGTTACGTTGGGTACAAAATCAAAATAGCCGTCGGCATAAGGGTCTTGGTTTTGATTTATTCTATCGAGACCCATTGCCTGTACAAGTAATATGCCATTAAGACTTCCGTAAGGGATATACGGTACATCAACACCGGTTTTTAAGTTGTTGTATAAAATATTTAACTGAAAGTTAGTAGGACTTAAGGAATATGCACCCATTGAGTACACGTTCTTCATTTGCAAATCCCACATGGGTATACGTGTGTTTAGCTGCGTGCTTTTTAATAATTTTAAAATTAAAAGTTTATCGCCGGTAGGATATTGATCAGAAAATTCACCGACCTGATAAACTACTCCATTAAGCGTGTACTGGTAAGAAACAGAAAGAACCTCATCGTAGTTAAGCGAGGTATTTAGTGATATATAACCTAATCGATTGTTTAAGGTATAATCTGTTTGTGGGTTAAGTCTTCGTGCGCGTGTAAGTACCTCAAATTCTCTTCCTGCATTAAAAACCTGTGCGCTTTGCCCCTGCGAATTGATATAGGTTGGGACTGATAGTTTTTGAACTGCGGTATTGTAGTCGCGTTCCCAAATTATTCCTCTGTGTCCTAAAGGTGTAGTGGTATCGGCCAACATCCAATATAAATTATTTGCACCGTTATGAGGCTGAGGTCCTAAGCTATCAACAATAACTTCTGTTGTAGGGTTATTCGTATTTTGATAAAAAATGCGGGAAGTATCTTCACCCAAATCTGAAAAAGCAGCCACGTTACGTGCCTGATCAACTTGGTTGGTGCGGTTAGTTACATACACTTCAATTTTTGTAATTTGTGCAGGCGAAGAAATGGTTGGTACTGTTACCCAAGTATTGTAATTGTCACGAAAATATTGCCCCAAAAAATAATGTCGGTTGGCTTCGTAATTATCTGCCGTAACAACAAACGGTATTGTTTGAGAACCACCTTGCACAGTTAACTCTGTTTTTTTTCCGCGCTGTTGCGATGCTAATGCAACCACAGTTAGTTTACCAAATTGCATGGTAGTTTTAATTCCAAACAATGTTTGGCTTCCCGTAATGAGTGAGTTGTTAAGCGGCAGACTTACGTTACCTGCCTCTACTTTTTTTATTATTTCGTCTTCCAGGCCACTGTACTCTAACTTCATTTGGTTTTCAAAATCAAAAGAAGCTTCGGTGTTATAGTTTGTGGTCAGTTTTAGTTTTTCTCCAATTTTACCAACCAGGTTCAACTGAATTTTCATATTAAAATCGAAGTTTGTGATTTTACGTTGTTTAACCGGTATAGCAGGATTTGAATTACGGTTTGTAATAAAACCAAAAATAAGTTCGGCGCTTCCTGTAGGGCGAATATCAACTGTACTTCCGCCAAAGAGCCGGTCAAATAATTCGCTGTTAACGTTAAGTTTTGGAATTAAAGAAGTTTTTGCCGGATTACTTTTTGCATCCGCTTGTATTCGTGATTTCCAATAGCTTTTTATTTGTTTTTTAAAAAGGTAATCCTGGTATTCTTCCTGCGTCATGGTAATAGGTGGCCTGTAATCGAGCTTACCTATTTTTTGGGTGAATAGAAATGAAGTGTCATCCGGAGAATAGCTTACGTCTGTTTTTATATTGGAAGGATTATTAAGTTGAAGAGGTTGTGTAGAATTATAAATTGGCTCGCTGTTATCGTTTTCTTTTATTGGAAATGGCAAATCTTCATTGGTAACAGGTTCAACAGGTGGAGTATCTACTGCAAGTACAAATGGATTATGAATATCTGCACTTTGTTTTTGGGGTATAGAATTATTGTTTTTATTACCTGTGATGGTAACCACAGAAAGTAATCCCGCTGCTGCGCTTGCAACCAAGGTATGTTTGAGAACAGTGTACACCAATTACAAGTTCTTTAAAGCGGCTTTAATTAATATTTCTACGTTCTCTGTCGACATATCTTGCTGTTTTACAGCCTTTTCAATAGCCTTCTCAGCAATGGGTCTTCCAAAGCCTAATGCTATGAGAGCCAGTAACGCTTCAGCCCTGTTTTTATTGTAGGATGGAGCCAGAATATGGGAGATTCCGCCTTCGTGTTTTCCGAGTTTTCCTTTGAGATCAACTACAATACGTTGGGCTGTTTTTTCGCCAATGCCTTTTATGCTTTTTAGCACAATTACATTGGCAGTATTTACAGCACCGGCAATTTCAGATGCAGAGAGCGATGAAAGCATGAGCATTGCACTGGCACCGCCAACGCCCGAAACCGAAATAAGTTCCCGAAAAATATCACGCTCATCTAAATCAAAAAAACCATAAAATTTTGGACTATCATCGCGAATAAAAACCTGCTCAACATATAATTTATTTTCTCCGGTTTCAGAAAGTTTAGAATATGTATTGACTGAAATTCGTAACCCGTAACCAATGTTGTTAGCTTCCAGTACCACAAATGCCGGATTTTTTTCTATTACTTTTCCTTTAATAAAATCTATCATATTAAGCTTTCAGTTATCAGTTATTCGTTATCAGATAATAACTGACAACCAATAACTTTTACTTTTTATTTTGTGCATCAACTACTGCAATAGTAACCATGTTTACGATTTCGCGTACAGAACTTCCTAATTGCAAAACGTGTACAGGTTTTTTAAGTCCCATCAAAATAGGACCGATTGCCTCAGCCCCTCCTAATTCCTGCATCAATTTATAAGCAATGTTTCCTGAAGAAAGATTTGGAAAGATGAGTGTATTCACGTTCTTATCTACCAAATTTGAGAACGAAAAATTCTCTTTCAGTAATGTATTATTGATAGCAAAATTTGCTTGTAAATCTCCATCTACAATTAAGCCCGGAAAATTTTTATGCAAAGTTTTTACAGCACTTTGCACTTTTTTTGGAATCTCACCATCCGAAGAACCAAAATTTGTATAAGACAGCATGGCTATGCGAGGAATGATGTTAAATTGTTTTACTGTGTTTGCAGTAAGTGTGGTTATTTCAACTAATTCCTCTGCGGTTGGATCTACCGTCATTGTACAATCGGCAAAAAAGAAAGGACCGCGCTTGGTAACAATAATGTAAAGTCCAGCAACGCGCGAATGTCCATCGGCTACTCCAATACATTGCATAGCGGGAACAACGGGTAATGAATATTTTCTGGTTAGCCCAGAAATCATAGCGTCTGCTAAACCCGTTTCCACCATCATGGCACCAAAATAATTTCGTTCGGTCATTTTACGTCTGCAATCATATTGTGTGAGACCCTTGCGGTTTCTTTTTTTCCAAAGAATTTCTGCAAAATCATTTCTCAAACTTTCCTGTGCGTTATCAAACGGATCAATAATCGGAATTTCATGTAAATCGAGATTGTATTCTGTAATGAGTTTATTTATTTTTTCTTTGTTACCCAACAAAATTGGTTTTGCAATACCTTCATCGCGCACCATTTGCGCAGCTTTTAATATTTTGTAGTTATTAGCTTCGCCAAAAACAACTCGTTTAGGATTTGTTTTGGCTTTATTTACCAATGAACGCATTAATTTATTGTCTTTCCCTAAACGATTATCTAATTCTGTTTTGTAGGCTTCCCAGTCTGTAATTTTGAGTTGTGCAATACCTGAATCCATAGCTGCTTTTGCAACGGCAGGAGAAACAGTTGAGATGAGTCGGCTATCAATTGGTTTTGGAATAATATAATCTGCGCCAAAGGTGAGGTTTTTAGAACCGTATGCTAAATTTACGTAATCGGGTACCGGTTCTTTTGCTAAATCGGCAATGGCACGAACGGCTGCCAGTTTCATTTCTTCGTTAATTCCGGTGGCGCGCACATCTAATGCTCCACGAAAAATAAACGGGAAACCTAAAACATTATTTACTTGGTTTGGATTATCACTTCTTCCGGTTGCAACAATAATATCTTGTCGTGCAGCCATTGCATCTTCGTAAGAAATTTCGGGAGTTGGGTTTGCCAATGCAAATACAATGCAATTAGGCGCCATGCTTTTTACCATCTCTGCGTTTACAATATTACCTTTCGATAATCCAACAAAAACATCGGCACCCTTCATCGCCTCAGCTAATGTTTTCA
This sequence comes from uncultured Flavobacteriaceae bacterium, assembly GCA_964653165.1. GTDB lineage: Bacteria > Bacteroidota > Bacteroidia > B-17B0 > Aurantibacillaceae > PALSA-968. The sequence continues at coordinate 18,952 of CAZZEI010000030.1, forward strand.
CATCTTTACGAGAAGTGGCAAAAAACTTTTTATGTTCATCGAGGTCAGTTCTGTCGCTTGTAATAACGCCTTTGCTGTCTACCATCACAATATTTTCTTTTTTAACGCCAACAGCAATATAAAGTTTAGAGCAGGAAATTGCCGATGCACCGGCACCGTTTACAACCACTTTTACTTCGCTCAATTTTTTCCCTGAAACCTCAACGGCGTTAATTAATCCTGCTGAAGAAATAATGGCTGTACCATGCTGGTCATCGTGCATTAACGGAATATTGAGTTCTGCTTTTAGCCGGCGTTCGATTTCAAAACACTCGGGCGATTTGATGTCTTCTAAATTTATTCCGCCAAATGTGCAGGCAATATTTTTTACTGTATTTACAAATTCATCAATATTTTTTGTGTCTACTTCAATATCGAAAACATCTATATCTGCAAATATTTTAAAAAGTAATCCTTTTCCTTCCATTACAGGTTTTGATGCAAGGGCACCAATATCACCTAAACCAAGCACTGCTGTTCCATTAGAAATTACAGCTACTAAATTTCCTTTTGCAGTGTATTTATAAGCATTTTCCGGATTTTTTTCTATTTCCAGACAAGGTTCGGCTACACCGGGAGAGTATGCAAGGCTTAAATCTCGCTGGGTAGAATAAGGTTTGGTGGGTACAACTTCAATTTTTCCGGGCCTACCTTGAGAGTGATAGTCGAGGGCATCTTGTTTACGAAAATGTTCCATATTGCATGTATTTGGGGAAGGCGAATATAATAAAAACAATTCAACTTAATAAGAGGGAAAAAGGGTGTTTTTTTGGCGTTTTAACACGAAAATTTATATCCGACACCTCTAATAGAATGGAAATATATGGGTTCACGTGGATTTTTCTCGAAAATTTTTCGAAAATTGAGAATATAATTATCAATTGTACGAGCAGATGGATTTTCAGTTGGTAACCACATTTTTTCTAAAATTTCGTCGCGCGAAACAACCTCGTTGGGCCTGCTTGTAAGTATTTTTAACAATTGGCATTCACGCTGAGAGAGAGTTTCAATAAGTTTTGAGTGTGCTTTTATTTCGAAAGAAAGAAAATTTATCTCAAAGTTATCAAATGAAAAAACAGATGTTTGGGTTTCTTGTGGAGTTCGTTTGATGAGATTTTTTACACGAAGAATTAGTTCTTCCAGATTAAATGGTTTGGGTAAATAATCATCGGCTAGTTTTAAACCTTTTATCCGGTTTTGACTATCTGATAAAGCTGTTAAGAATAAAACCGGAGTTTCAGGGTGAACTTGTTTTATTTGGCGGCATACTTCAAATCCATCTGTTCCAGGAAGCATAACATCGAGTATAACCAAGTCAAATAATTGTTTTTTTGCCAGTGAAATAGCCTCTGTTCCATTTTTACAATCAGCAACAAAAAACCCTTCTAATTCAAGATTTAGTTTTATCGCATCTAAAATATGCTCTTCGTCTTCGGCTAATAGTATTTTCTGCATTATTTGGTAAAGATATAAAAAGGACGTTTTAAAGGGATTATTTTGCCGTTCGTCATGTTGACAGGAACCATTCTGAACATCTTAGCAAAAATAAAGATTTTGAAAGGTTTTTATTTTTTTCGAATACTAATAATTAATCGTTAAAATATTTTTATGTGCGAAATATTATTTATATTTATGCCTCATAAACTATACAAACATGAAAAAAATAATACTAACAACAACAGCTATTGCATTGCTTGCTACAGGCATGCTGGCACAAACAAGAAGAATTGGAACACAGTTGAATGTTACGGCAACGCAAAAACACGAACATGCTGCCCCGGAAAATGCTAATATTAACAGGTGCGGCACACAAACTCCATCGCCGGACTGGGACACTGACTTTAATGCTTTAGTAAACAGGTATAAAGAACAATTAGCATCAGGCAAATCAAGCGCGGTCAATTATACCATTGCGGTTGTATATCACGTAATTCACAACGCTGAGGTTTTAGGAGGTGCTACTTCTTATAACATTTCTCAGGCTCAGGTAAATTCTCAGACTACAGTTTTAAATGCTGATTATGCAGGAACAAATTCTGATATTTCTCAGTGTCCTGCTGCTTTCGTTCCTTTAAAAGCAGGTAACACAGGTGTTAGTTTTTGTATGGCAATTAAAGACCCGAGCGGCGCAACTTTGGCAGAGCCGGGAATTGATCGTATAAACAGAAATACTAAAGGGTGGACTGCCCCTCCGTATGCAAAGACATATGTTGATGCTACCATCAAGCCAAATTCTATTTGGGATCCAACTAAATATTTAAATATTTGGGCTTGTAACTTAAGCGGTGGTCTTTTAGGATACGCTACTTTTCCTGCAAATTCAACATTAACAGGTGTACCGGGCGGACAGGGAACTGCTACATCAGATGGAGTAGTATTACTTGGTTCTGCAACAGGAAATGTGGGGTACCAATCAATTCCTAATTATAACAAAGGAAGAAGCGGTACGCATGAAGTTGGTCACTGGTTAAGCCTTCGCCACATTTGGGGTGATGGTAACTGCATTACAGACTATTGTGCCGATACCCCA
>CAZZEI010000031.1:0-21394 GCA_964653165.1 uncultured Flavobacteriaceae bacterium
TCTACAGAATTTTGTTCATCAAATAAACTCTTTTTCCCTTGTGCTTTGTAGCGGTATAGTTTCATCTATTTTATGTATTGATTTACACTACAAATACATACATAATTACATGATTGCCATTGAGTTATAATATATATTTATCAACAATTTAATTTATAGAACTCCCCTAAAGACTAACTATTTTTTACACTCAAAAACAAAAAAGGCCTCCTATAGGAAGCCTTTTTTGTATTCATACATAATCAACTAATCAACATTATCGTGCAAAAAAGAGTTGTTCGATTTTATTTCGGTTTTCTTATCGTCGCCTTCGCTCAAAGTAAAACGAGATACATTACTTTCGGTGGAAAAGTTTGTATCGTCTAATTTAATGTTCTGGCGGACAAAAGATGGTTCTTTTTCAAGTTCCAATAAGCCTTCTGATGATTTTAATTTAAGCGTGATATCTTTCAGCTTTTTAATACGCTCTTGCGCTAAACGAATACGGTCTTCGCGCTCAAGTTTCGCCGTTTCTTCGGCAGTAAGTTCTATCTGTACATTTTCTACAACAGGTACTTCTGTTTCGTTGGTAAAAGAAACTTCTTTTATTTCCATTGTAACTTCTTCAGAAGAAACTACAGGCTGCTCTCCAACTTCGTTAATTACAATGTCGTTCTCTGCAACAATTTCGTTCTCGATGTCGTTCGAAACCAACGTAATTTCAACATCTGAAGCGACGGTGTTTTCAACTTCAGCCACAGGTTCGTTATTAGTAACAACAAATTCTATTTCTTTTGGAGTTTCTGTTTCAGCAATTGGAGTTAATGTAATTTCATTTTCAATGAAAGTTTCTTCGTTCTCGTTCTCAAAAGAAATCTCTTCCATTACCACCTCTTCTACAACAGCTTCCACTATTGGTTCAACAACAGCTTCTATAACAACTGCTTCAATTACCGGCTCAATAACTGCCTCAACAACAGGTTCTATTACTGCTTCCACCTTTACTTCTTCAACTTTTTTGATAATTAAAAAAGGCTCTTCTGTTTTTGGCGCATTCGACATTGCCTCCGGAATTTCTACTTTTTCTTCTTCTTTAATTATATCTTCAATAGTAGCCTGCACAACCGTTTCTACTACAACGGGTTCAACAAGCTCTTCTACTTTTGTATCTTCTAAAACATTTACAACTTTTTCCTGTTGTTTTGGTGGTTCAAAACCTTTTGGCGTATTGGTTTCAAAACCTGTTGCAATAATAGTTACACCAACGTTCTCACCTAAAGCAGGATCAATACCGTAACCTGTAATGAGCTCTGCAGTGTACCCACTTGCCTCTTGTATATAATCGGTAATCTCACCAAATTCATCCATAGAGATATCGTCGCTTCCGCTCATGATATTTAAAAGTACGTGGCGCGCTCCACGAATATTATTATCATTTAACAAAGGAGAATTCAACGCCTGCTCAACCGCACGAATCGCACGTCTTTCGCCGGAAGCAGTTGCTGTACCCATAATAGCAACGCCACTATCTTTCATTACTGTTCTAACATCGTTAAAATCAACATTCACATGTAAGTGTATACTTATTATTTCGGCAATTGATTTTGCAGCACCTGTAAGTACATCATCTGCATGCGCAAATGCTTCGCTCATTTTTAAATTACCATAAATTTCGCGTAGTTTATCATTGCAGATAACAAGTAAAGTATCTACATGCTTTTTCATTTCAGCTAAACCTGCTTCTGCTTGTTGTCTGCGTTTTTTACCTTCAAAAATAAAGGGCATGGTAACAATACCTACCGATAAAATTCCCATTTCGCGTGCAACCGATGCAATAATAGGAGCAGCTCCTGTGCCCGTACCACCACCTAAACCTGCAGTAATAAAAACCATTTGCGTTCCGTCTGATAAATGTTTACGAATCTCTTCGATAGTTTCTATAGCAGAGTTTTTTCCCATTTCAGGAATAGAACCGGCACCTAACCCTTTTGTAAGGGCTGCGCCTAATTGTATGCGATGCGTAACCGGACTAACATCTAAAGCCTGTCTGTCGGTATTACATACTATAAAGTCAACACCCTTAATCCCAAGTTTAAACATGTGATTAACTGCGTTGCTTCCGCCACCGCCCACACCAATTACTTTGATGATTGAGCCGGGTTCCTGTTGTATTTCAAATTGCATCATGGTATATTTTTTTTGATGAATTAATTAGTTGCTAAATTCAGGAATTTAATGCCTGTTATTTTTTTGCCACTCATTAGTTTTAAACTACTCGGTGTTAATTGAATTGGTTACTTTTTGTGTTTGGGCGCATCCCCGTTGGTCATTTTCTTCATGGTCTTAAATCCAGTCGGGGTCGGGCTTTCGCAAGTCGCAATGCCGCAACAGCCGGAAGCGTCATGTGCTCCAACACCGTTGCTCAATCCCTTGCGCAATTTAACTCTGTTTGAAATTTTTTCTTTGAAAGATTGTATTTGCGTTAGGGATTGTAGCGGAAAGCCCACAGCCGCACCGAATTTTGATTTGGAATCTAATTTTACAGCGGCGAGGACTTGCAGCGGAAAGCCCGCCCGAAGGGAACGCTCAAAAATTATATTAACACAAAAAAAATTACTCGACATCATCACGCAACCAATCAGCTACCTTATTTGAGAAGGTCTCGAAAAATTTACCGCGTGTTTTACTTGAGTGATTGGCAGTTTTCTTTTGCGCTTCCTCAGGCACCTCTACTTTATTTTCAATAGTATTTGGAGATTTACGCATTTCCTCTTCCATCTTCTTAATGCCCATCATAACCAAACCAACTCCGGTTGAGAACATTGGATTTGTAACATTCTCCGAACTTTTTGCAAGATGTTCATTAGGTGTACCTATTCTGCAATCCATTCCTACAAAATATTCTACCATTTGCGGCAAGTGCTTTAATTGAGCGCCACCACCCGTTACAACAATTCCTGCAGCCATTTTCTTTTCGTAGCCCGAGTTTTTTATTTCATACATAACAAAGGCAAGAATTTCTTCCATACGCGCTTGTATAATGTGCGCCAGGTTCTTTACAGAAATTTCTTTATGCGGACGACCACGTAATCCCGGAATAGAAATTACTTCGTTCTCCTGATTTTCTGCACCCAATGCAGAACCAAATTTTACTTTCAATAATTCAGCCTGACTTGTAATGATAGAACATCCCACTTTAATATCTTCCGTAATAATATTTCCTCCTAATGGAATAACAGCGGTATGACGAATAATACCATCATAAAAAACGGCAATATCAGTTGTACCACCACCAATGTCAACTAAGACAACACCCGCTTCCTTTTCTTCATCGCTAAGACAAGAATCAGCTGAGGCAAGGGGCTCTAAATTTAAATCAACCACTTTTAAATTACTGCGATCAACGCATTTGTAAATATTTTTTACTGCAGAAACTTGCCCGGTTATAATATGAAAATTCCCTTCCAATTTTACTCCTGCCATGCCAATAGGATTACGTATTCCCTGCTCATCATCTACAATATAATCTTGTGGAATTACATGAATAATTTCTTCGCCCGGCTGCATAACCAAACGATGCATATTATCAATTAAATAATCAACATCATTCTGTGCAACTTCCTCTTCTGTTTTTTGGCGCATAATCATGCCACGGTGTTGCAGACTTTTTATATGCTGTCCGGCAATACCAACCACAACTTCATTCAATTCGCACACTTGCTCAAGTTTAAAAGTTTGTGGCACGCCAGCAGAATTTTTAATAGTAATATCTTTTGTTAAAGCATCAGCAATCGCCGCTTTAATTGAACGAATGGTATCTTCAATATTAGATACTACACCACGCTTTACGCCTAATGACGGAGCCTTACCAATGGCAAGGATTTCAATTTTTCCGTATTCGTTTTTGCGTCCGACAATCGCGGCAATTTTTGTTGTTCCGATGTCTAAGCCTACTACAAAGTCTGATGCTTCCATATTTTATTTTTTTAATTTCCTTGCTTCTCTTTATCACCCTGAGCCGGCAGAAGGGTTTTTGTACATACTACCTGATTCTTATATTTCAGGCTTATTATTGAATATCTGTCCCAATTATTAATACTGTTTAATCCTTCTTTATAAAATATTTTCAGCTTCTCAAATTTTTCAGCAATGTCTGTTGCATCGCCAAAAACAATTTTCTGGTTTCCCACTGCAGGAAATAATTCTATTTCTCTTTCGTTGTTAATATACATTTGAGTAATCAAGCCGCTCAGCACAGCATCATTACTGATGAATTTGGCTACTTCGTAAATATCATCTAACACCGTTACTTTGCTTAGCACAGAATCTCTTTCTATTTGAGGTATAGAAAAGTTATAGAACTGTGCGTAATTTTCGGTAATAATTCCATTTACTACAAGTACACGAGCCGTATAATGATCGGCCAGTGGCATTAGCGTTGCTTTGTTATCAATATAAAAACTTTCGTTTTGTGTGTTGATTATACGAACAAGCGGTTTACGTTGTGTAATATTAACCGTTACATCACCATTTACATTCACAGCAACTTCAGCATTTGCAATTGAAGGATGTGCGTTCAAAGCTTTTTCCAAAACGTACACATTTATCTGACTCATGGGTTGATTAACCAAAGTATCGTGGCGGTCGTGTAAAAACTTTAGTATATCATCTTCATCCACAAAACTATTTTCATCGTTTTGATCGATGATTACAGTAATTGTTTTTCCTTTTACAAGTTCCTCGCGGTTATTTACAAAGCCAAGCGTTACCACAAGTCCTGAAATGCCAAGAACCCATAGCGAGATAATTCCTATTTTTTTAAAATTAATCCTTTTCATACATTCTCAACCCCCTCTTGTGTTCTCCCCCACGGGGGAGAAAAATACAGCATTATACTATTTTATATTTTTACTGTTTAACAACTTCTCAATTGGTTCTACTAATGTGTCTATATCCCCAGCTCCTAATGTCATAAGTACTTCTGTATTGTGTGTTTTTAAATAATTAAGCACTTCATTTTTTTGCAGCACTCTTTTATTTTTCGATTTCATTTTACTAAGCAACATTGCCGAAGTAATTCCTTCAATTGGTTTCTCTCTTGCAGGATAAATATCTAAAAGCAGACATTCATCAAGCATATCCAGACTTTCTGCAAAGCCATCGGCAAAATCGCGTGTGCGGGTAAAAAGATGCGGCTGAAAAATGCCCGTTATCTTTTTATCGGGATACAATGCTTTTGCTGCGCCAATTGCTGCTTTCAGTTCTTCAGGATGATGCGCGTAATCATCAATATAAACCAACTCTTTTGTTTTAATGTGATAATCAAACCTACGTTTAACACCACTAAAACTTTGCAAAGCTTCTTTAATTACGCTGTTATCAATTTTCAATAACTGCGCTACTGCAACTGCAACCGTTGCATTTTCTACGTTATGCAAACCGGGTATTCCCAATACAGCACTGCTTAAATACGACAAAGAACTTTTTACATCAAAATAAAAATCAGCATCATGTATTTCTACATTTTGCGTACTGAAATCTGCTTCTAAATTTACGGCGTATGTAAACCTCTTTACTTTGAGCGATAAGGTGTTATCAACATTTTTCTTAACAATAAGGTGTCCGGAAGAATTTACTTGATTTGCAAACAAGGTATAAGACTCATGCATATACTTAATATCACCATAAATATCGAGATGGTCGGCATCCACACTTGTTATTACACCTATATAAGGATGTAATGTTAAAAAGGAGCGATCGTATTCATCGGCTTCTACCACTACATACGTATTTTCATTGGGAACTTTACTGCCAAGGAGTAAATTAGTTCCATAATTCTTTGTAATTCCTCCCAAAAAAGCATAGCAGTCAAAACCTGCTACCTTTAATATATGAGCGATTAAAGAAGAAGTGGTGGTTTTACCGTGAGTTCCGGCCACGGCAATAGATTTGAATTGTTTAGTTATTTCGCCTAAAACTTCGGCACGTTTTTTAATTACAAAACCATTCTTTTGTAAAAAGACATACTCTGCATGTTCTTTTGGGACAGCCGGAGTAAAAACTATAAGTATCTCTTCCTTTTTGAATTCTGCCAGTAAATGCTCTAAATATTCTATGTTTTCATCAAAATGTACTTCTATTCCCTCATCCTGTAATTCGGAAGTCAAAGTTGTTGGAGTTTTATCATAGCCAGCGACTTTTATTCCATAATGATTAAAATAACGGGCAAGTGCGCTCATACCGATGCCACCGATGCCCAAAAAGTAAATAAGTTTATGTTCTAATAGTTTCATCTTACAAGGCTCTCGACTACGCTCGAACTGACATTCTATTTATAATTTACAAGTTTCAAAATTTCATTTACAATAATTTCTGCGGCGTTTGGCAAGGCAAGTTTTGCGATGTTTTGACTCAACTCATTTTGTCTGCTTTCATTTTTAACAAGCGCAACAACTTCTTTCACTAATTTATCTTTTGCTTCAATATCCTTTACTAAAATGGTGGCGTTTTTATTTACCAATGCCATTGCGTTTTTTGTTTGATGATCTTCTGCTGCTGTTGGAAGAGGCACCAAAATACTAGGCTTTCTTATAATGCAAAGTTCAGAAACTGCTCCTGCTCCTGCTCTAGAAATAACACAATCTGCAATAGCATATACCAAATCCATCCGAGTAATAAAATCAACAACTTTAATATTTTTATCAACAAATGGAGAAGTTTGTTGCTTAGCCGTTTCAAAATAGGGTTTACCTGTTTGCCAGACTAACTGAATATTATTATCAACCAACAGTTGTAAATCCTTTCCAATCGCCTCGTTAATTCCTTTTGCGCCAAGACTTCCACCAACTACCAAAACAATTTTTCTATTTGCATCAAGACCAAAAAACTTCAATCCTTCTTCTCTTTTCGAATCAACTTCCTGTAAATCTTGGCGCACCGGGTTTCCGCTCAATATAATTTTTTCTTTTGGGAAGAATTTTTCCATTCCTTCATATCCAACACAAATTTTATTTACTTTTTTCGATAAAATTTTATTTGTAATTCCGGGATACGAATTTTGCTCCTGTATTAAAGTCGGGATTCCTTTGGAAGTTGCAGCCCTTAACATAGGCCCACTGGCATAACCACCCGTGCCAATTACCACATGTGGTTTAAAATCGTTCAGAATTTTTTTTGCTTTGAATAAACTTGAAATAACTTTAAAAGGAAAAGATAAATTTGAAAATGTAAGTTTACGTTGAAGCCCGCTAATCCAAAGCCCGATTATTTTGTAGCCTGCCGCCGGAACTTTTTCCATTTCCATTTTGCCGAGAGCACCCACAAATAAAATATCTGCATCAGGGACTTGCTTTTTAATTTGGTTGGCAATTGCTACGGCCGGAAAAATATGTCCACCTGTTCCCCCTCCACTTAATATTACCTTAAGCTGCGACAAGCTCGCCTCCTTCCTCAGGCTCTACTTCCTCTTCCTTTTTATCATACACTTCACGACTAACACTCAAAATAATTCCGATAGCAATGCTGGTAAACCAAATGGAAGTACCGCCCATGCTAACTAAAGGCAAAGGTTGCCCGGTTACAGGAAATAAATTTACTGCAACAGCCATATTTATCATGGCTTGAAAAACAAGACTGAAACTCAATCCTACGGCGAGTAATCCGCCAAAAGTTTTTTCTGCTTTTCGTAAAATACGAATAGCTCTAAAAAATAATATAAGGTACAAAAACAATAATAATAAACCCATTAAAGTGCCATATTCCTCAATGATAATGGCAAAAATAAAATCGGACGCCGCTTGCGGTAAAAAATTACGCTGCGTGCTGTTTCCCGGTCCTACTCCAAGAGGAAACCCCCTTGCCACAGCAATTTTAGCCTGCTCACTTTGGTAATTACTTTGCGAATCACCATTCCTAAAATTCTCTATTCGTGCCTTCCATGTTGCACCTCTTCGCATGATATCGGGCTTCACATAAATTACAGTTCCGCCAATAACACCCACAAGCATACACGCACCAACTATGACTCCAATAAATTTTAGCGGAACTCTACCCACAAACATAATAAGTAAACAAGTAAAAAATATTAAAGCCGCAGTTGAAAAATTTGCCGGGAAAATAAGTCCGCAAATAATTACAACCGGAAGAATAATAAATTTTATTATCGTTTTAAAATCATCGAGTTGATTTTGTTTTACAGTAAGTATTCTTGCCACATAAACAATCAGTGCGAGCTTAGCAAAATCGGAAGTTTGAAAAGTTAAACCAATACCCGGAATTTCTAACCAACGGTTTGCTTCACCAGCGCCAATACCTTTAATTAAAGTAAACAGTAAAAGCGGCACAGAAATAATTAAACCTATTTGAGATAAGCGTGAAAAGATTTTGTAATTGAATTTATGCACCATGTACATAATTACAAAACCCATCATGCAAATTAAACTATGCTTAATAAGGAAATATTCTGTATTTCCACCCTTTGATTTTTGCGCTAAAGAATTACTTGAACTGTACACTACCAAAATTGAGATGATGGTAAGCAGCAGCACAACTACCCAAATTACGCGGTCGCCTTTTATATAACTGTTTAGTTTCAATTTAAAAGTTTATAATTTATATTCTATAATGACTTTACTGCTGCTTTAAACTGAGACCCGCGGTCTTCGTAGTTTTGAAACAAATCAAAACTTGCGCAGGCAGGCGACAATAAAACTACATCGCCCTTCTTACCTAATTTGTAAGAATACGCAAGCGCTTCATTCATTGTTTTTGCCTCCATGATTGTTTCTACAGCTGATGAAAAATTTTCTATCAGTTTAGAATTGTCAACTCCCAGGCAAACAATAGCTTTTACCTTTTCCTTTACTAAATCGTAAAGTTGAGTATAGTCATTGCCTTTATCAACTCCACCCATAATAAGTACTACAGGTTTTGTCATACTTTCAAGCGCATACCAAACAGAATTTACGTTGGTAGCTTTTGAATCGTTGATAAATTCAATACCATTGATTGTTGCAACATCTTCTAAACGATGCTCGATGTTTACGAAATCGCTCAGGCTCTCACGAACATTTTCCTTACGAACATCAACAAGACGTCCGGCTATAGCCGAAGCCATTGAGTTGTAAATGTTGTGCTTACCTTGCAGTGCTAGTTCTTCTATTGTCATATTTAACGGGTTTTGGTTTATATTTATTATTATTTGGTTTTCTAACAAGTAAGCGCCATCCTCTTCGACTTTTTTTTTTATTGAGAAAGGATACTGTTTCGCTTTTGGGTTTACTTTTTCGAGATACTTATTTATTGCCTCATCATCCGCGCAATAAATAAATGCATCATCAGGCGTTTGGTTTTGCACTACTCTAAACTTTGAAAAAATGTAATTCTCAAATTTGTATTCGTATCTGTCTAAGTGATCCGGTGTAATATTTAAAAGAATAGCTATGTCTGCTTTAAAATCGTGCATGTCATCTAACTGAAAACTACTTAGCTCAATGACGTAATAATCAAATTTTTCGGTAGCTACCTGCCAGGCAAAACTTTTTCCTATGTTACCCGCCAAGCCCACATTGTATCCTGCATTTTGAAGAATATGATGTGTAAGTAATGTTGTAGTTGTTTTACCATTGCTCCCTGTCACGCAAATCTTTTTTGCTGTAGTATATCGTCCCGCAAATTCAATTTCCGAAATAATTTTAATTCCTTTTGCTTTTACTTTTTTAATTAAATCAGCTTTATCGGGTATGCCAGGACTTTTAATTATCTCGGCAGCATTTAAAATTTTTGCTTCAGTATGTTGACCTTCTTCAAATGCAATATTTTTTTCTTGAAGAACAGTTTTGTATTTTTCTTTAATCAAACCTTTGTCAGATACAAACACATCGAAGCCCTTAGCCTGAGCTAATATGGCAGCCCCTACTCCACTCTCTCCACTTCCTAATATGACAATGCGTTTGCTCATTTATTTTTATCTCAACTTAAGTGTTACAATAGTTAACACAGCTAATACGATTCCTACAATCCAGAAGCGCGAAACTATTTTTGATTCGTGCAAACCTGTTTTGTGATAATGATGATGCAGAGGCGCCATTTTAAACAGGCGGTTTGCCTTTGCGTATTCAAGTCCGTGTTTCCTTTTTCTGATTTTAAAAAATACTACCTGTAATACCACAGAAAGGTTTTCCAGAATAAATACACCGCATAAAATCGGAATCAACAATTCTTTGCGAATTATTATGGCGAATACTGCAATGATTCCTCCCAAAGCCAGACTTCCCGTATCGCCCATAAATACTTGAGCAGGATAAGAGTTGTACCAAAGGAAGCCAACACAAGCGCCAACAAACGCAGCAATGAAAATTACCAGCTCTCCGGAATAAGGTATGTACATGATGTTGAGATAATCGGCAAACACCATGTTACCAGAAACGTATGCAAGAATTCCTAAGGTAACGCCAATGATGGCTGATGATCCTGTTGCCAGCCCATCCATTCCGTCGGTAAGATTCGCACCGTTAGAAATTGCTGTAACAAAAAAGATTACGATAGGAATAAAAATTATCCAGCCCCATTTATTACAATCGTTACAAATCCAACTTATGAGTTTGTTATAATCCCACTCATTATTTTTTACAAACGGAATAGTTGTCTTTAAACATTTTGTTTCCTCAGCAGCGTACTTAGGCATTTGAACCTTAGAAGAATCACCGTTTATCCAAGCAGTTTTAGTGTTTGAAACAATTCGTTCTTTTATTACAACACTATTATTAAAATAAAGCACCAGCCCAACCAATAAACCAATTCCAACCTGACCAATAATTTTATACTTCCCTGATAAACCATCTTTGTTTTTCTTAAACACCTTGATATAGTCGTCCAAAAATCCGATAAGCCCTAACCAAACAGTAGTAATGAGCATTAGAATAATATAGATGTTATGCAGTTTTGCAAATAACAAAGTTGGAATGATAATAGCTGCCAGAATTATCAAACCACCCATGGTTGGTGTTCCTGCCTTTTGCTTTTCACCGGCCAAACCTAAATCTCTAACTGTTTCTCCTATTTGTCGATTGCGGATATATTCGATAATCCGTTTACCAAACAATAAAGAAACAATCAGCGAACAAATTATTGCCATGGCAGCGCGAAAAGAAATGTATTGAAACACCCCCGCTCCCGGAAAATCATACTCTTTGTCGAGCCAAGTAAATAAATAATAAAACATTATACGTTAAGTGTTTTTAAAGTGTCTTTTAAAATTTCAAAATCATCAAACGGATGCTTCACTCCTTTTATCTCCTGATATTTTTCATGTCCTTTGCCCGCAACCAAAATAATATCTCCTTGCTTTGCCAATGAGCAAGCTGTTTTTATTGCTTCTTTTCTATCCGTAATGCGCAAAGTTTTTTTAGCATCAACAGGATCGATACCTTTTTGCATTTGGTTTAAAATTTCTTCCGGGTCTTCACTGCGCGGATTATCTGAAGTAAGAATTACTTTGTTGCTGAACTGACAAGCTATATGAGCCATAACCGGGCGCTTGGTTGCATCTCTGTCACCACCGCAACCTGCAAGTGTTATTACTTGCTCGTTACCCGTTCTAATTCCCTTAATTGTTTCTAAAACATTTTTTAGTGCATCAGGCGTATGGGCATAATCAACAATGCCAATAATTCCCGACTCTGATTTTAAATACTGAAATCTTCCTTCTACAGAATTAAGTGTGCTTAGCGCTGTTAAAATATTTGTTGTGTCTTGCTTTAATAAATAAGCAACGCCATAAACAGCTAATACATTATATGCGTTGAATGTGCCGATTAATTTTACCCAGACTTCTTTAGAATCGATATTTAATAACAACCCACTCAAATGATTTTCGATGATGCGACACTTATGGTCTGCAACGGTTTTTATGGCGTAGGTTACACGTTTTGCATTACAATTTTGCAGCATAACCATACCATTTGCATCGTCTTTATTTGTAAGTGCAAAAGCATCTTCAGGTAAATTATCGAAGAACGCTTTTTTTGCTTTTATATATTCATCAAATGTTTTATGGTAATCTAAATGATCGTGTGTGATGTTTGTAAAAACGCCGCCCGCAAAAGTTATTCCGCTTACACGGTGTTGAGCAATTGCATGTGAGCTGACTTCCATAAAAGCAAACTGACAACCTTTATCAACCATTTGGCTGAGTAATTCATTTAATGCAATGGCATCCGGAGTTGTATGTGTAGCAGCAAGTTCCTCATTATGAATTTTATTTTTTACTGTAGATAACAGACCAACAGTATATCCCAACGATTTAAATAAATTATATAGAAGTGTAACCGTTGTTGTTTTGCCATTAGTGCCGGTAACGCCAACTAATTTTAATTTTTGTGAAGGGTTATCATAAAAATTAGAAGCAATAATTCCTAAAGCGTGAGCAGCATTTTTTACTTTTACGTATGTAATACTTTCAACTTTGTTTTCTGGAAGTTCTTCGCATATAATTGCAATTGCACCCGTTTCAATTGCCTGTGAAATAAAATTATGTCCATCAACGGCAGTTCCTCTTACGGCAACAAACAAACTGTCCTTTTTTACTTTACGCGAATCAAACGTAAGCGAAGACACGGCAACGTTTGTTGTACCGATTATTTCTTCGAGTCCCGCTTTATAAAGTATGTCAGTCAATAAACGCATTAACCCAGTGTTAAAACAATTTGTGATCCCTTGTAAAATTTAGTTCCTGCTTCAAGCGATTGCTTTTTTATTGCCCCGAAGCCATTTAATTTTACATGCAATCCATTATTTTCTAATAGAAACAAAGCGTCTTTTGCGGATAGACCCTCGAGATTAGGCACAAATCCTTTTTTCAATAGCGTTTCAATATCTATAGTTTGAAGATTAATTTTTGTTGAATCAATTTTATTATTTGAAATCCAATTTCCATCTGAAGTCGTATTTTTAAATGGAATATTTAAATCTGCCAATACGATAGCCAGATCTTGTTTTTTTCCTTTAATAATTTCGGGGGCCTTTGTTAAGAGTTTTACTTTATCGTTAATCTCAGTGTGAAAATCTAGAGAGCTTGAATACACTTTTTCTGCTATTTCTTTAAACACCGGGCCCGAAACCAGTCCGCCATAATAAACACCGTTAGAAGGGGAATTGATAATTACAATACAGGTATAAAGTGGTTTCTCTGCGGGAAAATATCCTACAAAAGATGCCTGATAAATATGATTGTTAGCCGTACCGTATCCTTTTTTGCCACCCATAGAAATTTGCGCTGTACCCGTTTTTCCGGCTACATTAAATGCTTTTATATTTAATCCCTTTCCTGTTCCACGAACAACTACACCTTCCATCATTAGCCTTGCTTTATCAACTGTAGATTGTTTTACAATTTTTTCGTTAATTATTTCGGGAGCAAATTTCTTTACTGTAAGTCCTTTGTTTTTTATTTCGCGTATAAAACGCGGTTTTACCATTACACCATTATTTGCAATTGCATTGTAAAGGGTGAGTGTTTGCAAAGGGGTAATAAGCGATTCGTAACCGTATGACATCTGTGGCAGTGTGATACCCGAAAAATCTTTTACCTTTTTGATAAGTGGTTTTCCCTCTCCTGGAATTCCTAAACCGAGCGGCTTACCTAGGTTGAAGGACAATAATTTATCTACAAACTTTTGCGGATCTTTTGAATAATATTTTGTAATTACTTTTGTTACACCCACATTAGAAGAAGTTTCAAAAATTTCCTGAACGGTAAGCTCAGTTGATTTTGGCGGGTGAGAATCTTTTACCTTTTTATCGTAATACATGCACTCGCCGTTGCCCACATAAAATTTATCATCCAGGTTGACATAATCATCATCAAGCGCTGCAAGTAAAGAAGCAAGTTTAAAAGTTGAACCGGGTTCTGTGGGGTAACCCATAGCATAATTTAATCGCTCGCTATACATTCCCGAATCTGTACGGGTAAGATTAGCAATGGCACGAATTTCACCTGTTTTAACTTCCATTAAAACAACACATCCGTGCGAAGCATTATTTTTTACAAGTGATTTAAGTAAAGCATTTTCAGCAACGTCTTGTATGTTTACATCCAAGGTGGTGTAAATATCACTTCCGTCTTTTGGCTCAATTTCGTTATCATCATTAATTGGTCTCCACACGTCTGCAGCAACTTTTTGCATTAAACGTCTTCCGCTAGTACCGCGTAAAATAGAATCGTAAGCGCCTTCAATACCTACTTTATATTCGTTTCGTGTATAACCAATCGTACGCGAAGCGCATATTCCAAACGGAAGCTCTCTTCTGTTAGTTTGTATATAAACCAAACCACCACGCCCGCCCTTTTTGAGTAAGGCAAAAGTTTTAATTTTTTGCAAGTCTTTATATGACACATTACGTTGTAAAACAATGTAACGGTCATTTGTGTGGCGTGCCTTTTGTAATATTTTTCTAAAATCCTTTTTACTTTTTGTTGGAAACAGATTGGTTAGTTCTTCTGCAAGCGGACCCACATATTTATTAAATGTATCTCTTGAAATTGAAGGCGCGTTCACATCCATACCTACTTCATAGTAAGGAAGAGAAGTAGCCAGCAGATTTCCATTACCATCAAAAATATTTCCGCGCGATGCCTCTATACTTACTAATGCGGTTGTAAGCTGTTTAGCCTTTTCGCGCCACATATCGCCTTGTATAAATTGCACTTGCACAATTTTGTACACGATAGACAAAGCAAAAACGCACATAAAAATGTACACTAGGTACGTACGCCATAATATGTCTTTTCGGTTTTCCACTTTCTATTTCAGGTTTTTAATTTCGTGCTTACTGGTGTCTACAACAATCTTCATTGGCGGAGCAATAGGTTCTTTAATACCCAATTTCTCTGCTGCTTTAGCGACTTCGCTCTGCTTGCTTACAAACATTAAATCTGATTTTGTTGAGATGAACTCACTACGTAATTCTTTTAGGCGCGAAGTGATTTTATTTACCTGACGAATTTTATCATCAGCCCAATAGCCGTTGGCTATGTATAGGATTGCTATAACTGATAAAAACAGGACGAAAGGGATGTGTTTTAGTACTTTTTCATTGCTTAAAAAGGTGCCGCTGAATACAGAATTGAGAGATTTAATAATTCCGCTTTTCTTTTTTCTGGGGGGAGGGGTGACCTGCTGAGTTTCTTCAGTTAAAATTTTTTCTTCTTCTTTTGGTGCTCCCTTAAACTTATTTGCCATAATTGGCTGCTATTTTTTACGCTTTATGTTTTTCCATCTCACATTTCTCTTCTTTTGTTTATATTCTCTTTCACTAATCACTTTACTTTTTCCGCTATTCTCAACTTTGCGCTCCTTGCTCTGTTATTTTTTTCTATTTCTTCTTCACCGGGCACTATTGGTTTTTTTGTAATCAGATTAAACGGTCTCGAAATATTTCCATAAAAATCTTTTATTGCTTCACCTTCAAAATTTCCACTCTTTACAAAGTTTTTTACCAATCTGTCTTCCAGTGAATGGTAACTCATTATTACCAACCTTCCTCCAGGTTTTAAAACTTCGAGCGACTGCTTTAATAATTCTTTCAGTGCTTCCATCTCATCGTTAACCTCTATTCGCAATGCTTGAAATACTTTTGCCAGATACTGATGTTCCTTATTATACTTTGGTGTGCATGGCGCGATTACTTCTTTGAATCGTTCGGTATTGTTTATTGCAAACAAAGCACGTCCCTCTGCAATCAACTTCACCAATCTGCCTGCGTTATCAACTTCTCCGTACTCTCTGAAAATTTGTTTGAGTTTATTTTCTTCGTACTCATTCAAAACTTTCGCGGCGGTTTTTTCGCTTGATTGATTCATGCGCATATCTAATTCAGCATCAAAGCGGATAGAGAATCCTCTTCCTGCCTCGTCAAACTGATGCGATGAAACACCTAAATCGGCTAGTATGCCATCTACATGTGTGACTTCATACATCCTCAAAAAATTTTTCATATACATGAAATTCTGAGGAATGAATGTTAAGCGCTTGTCGGCAGGAACATTTTTTACAGCGTCTTTATCCTGATCGAAGGCAAACAATTTTCCGTTTGCACCCAATTTTTCAAGAATCGCTTTTGAGTGTCCGCCTCCGCCAAATGTTACATCTACATACACACCATCGGGCTTAATATTCAAGCCATCTAAACAATCTTTTAAAAGAACGGGTTGATGATAACTCATCATTACTCTTTATCGTCGGTGAAATCTATTCCATCAAAAACATCATCTGCCAACTTTGCCACATCAACTTCCTGCGATAAGAAATTCTCATACATTTTCTTATCCCATATTTCAATGAGGTTATTGCTTCCTAAAACTTTTATATCACTTTTAATATCTGCGTATTCTGAAAGCGGTTTTGGAATTAGTACGCGACCGGTATTATCTGCATCGCAAGAAGTAGCACCGCCGGTAACGCGTCGAATGAAAATATCTACGTCCTTTTTCAGACGGTTTAGTTTGCCTAATTTTTTATTGAGCCTGTTCCATTCATCAATTGGGTAGAGCGCTAAACACTTTTGGTGAAGGTTACGGTTGATGACAAAACCCTTTTCAAAGGCGTCAGACATCTGCTTTTTTAGGTTAATGGGGAACATGAAGCGGCCTTTAGCATCCACTTTACATTCAAATTCGCCTATTAAACTACTGATAGCCATTTTCTTATTGAGATGCGACAAAAATAGTAGATTTTTACCACTTTATACCACCTATATCCACTTTTTACCACTTTTGTTGAAAAGTTTTCGACGAGTACATAATTTTGTGTGTTGATTTTTAAGTTACTTTGTAGCTCAAAATGCCTGTTAATTCAGGTATTTCCAAAGGTTTGGATCTATTTTTAAGACCTAAAACGAGAAGCGAAATGAACAGGAAATGAACAATTTGAGCAATGGAAGAGGTTAAAAAGTTTGTTGACATCGATAAAATCATCCGGGAGAAAAGTCCGGGTGCATACAAATGGCTACCCCGCTTTGTAATTAACTATATAAAACGCAAAATACATGAAGACGCGATAAACCAATGTATTTGGGATAACCGCGATAAATACGGTTATGAATTTAACTCGGCCTGCCTTAAATTTTTGAATATTAATATTACCTATGAAGGTTTAGAAAATTTACCAAAAACAGGCGGCGTTGTTGTCGCCTCCAATCATCCTTTAGGGGGGATAGATGGTATAGCTATGATTCATGTTCTTTCTCAGGCACGACAAGATGTTAAATTTATAGTAAATGATATTTTAACCAACATGAAAAATTTCTCCGGTATTTTTATCGGGGTTAACAAAATTGGGCAAACATCAGGAGAAGCGCTTCGCGTTGTAGAAGCACTATATGCATCAGACGAGGTTTGTTTTATTTTTCCTGCTGGATTGGTAAGCAGAAAACAAAAAGGTGAAATAAAAGATTTAGTATGGAAAAAAAGTTTTGTAACAAAATCTATTCTTTACAACAAACCCATTTTACCTGTGTACATTGATGGAAAGAACTCGAACTTCTTTTACACTTTTGCCATGTGGCGTAAACGGTTGGGCATTAAAGCAAATCTGGAAATGTTTTTTTTACCTGATGAAATGATGAAATTTAATGGCAAGAGTATTCATATAAAATTTGGTAAACCACTTTTTCCCGAAGACCTCGAAAAACCCCGACCAAGAACACACGCACAATACGCGCAGGAAATAAAAGAAATGGTTTACCGCTTGGCGAAAGAATAATTTATTCAAATTAAAAATACAATGTGAATTACCTCTCGGCAGAGCTGCGAGGTATCTCAATACTAATTGACCAAACAAAAAAACCGCCACAGATTCACAGATTATTTGTTTGTGCTAATTTTAATAAAGAATAATCTGCGAATCTGTGGCAAATTTTTTTCATAAAATAGGGCATTGATCCGGCAGCAGAGCTGAGAGACCTTCTTTCCTATACACAATAAATTAATCTGTAATTAATATTTTGCCGGAATACATATTTTTACTTCCTTCCCTCAATTCATAGAGATAAAGTCCTGAATTTAAACTGCCTCTTTCTATTTTTATTTGATACCCGAAAATAGAATTAATTGTTTTTACTTTTTGTCCGTACAAATTAAATATATTTAACGCTGCATTATTTAATTGGGCGCTAAGCTCAATTACGGCAGAAGAACTAAACGGGTTAGGATAGATAATAACTTTGTTGGGTTTATTTGCGGTGCTGTTAATAGAAACAAAAGCGCATCCATAACTGCTAAGAGTAGAATCTAAATAATAATTTCTCTCTTTTACAAACTTTTTTAAACCCGGCGTATTTATTCCGAAATCAATGAGCTGGTTGTTTTCAAAATCTGTATTGGTAAATTGTTTACGGGGGTCGTTATATACATAGGTTCTTATGTTATTTGCCATGGCATCAATTCTTGCATACATGGAAGTTGTATCAAAATAAGAATTTAAATACCCGCACAGATTTGTAACATAATCTTGTTTTAAAAGCGGTTGAGCAAGTATTTTTTCGTGTAAAGGACGACTGCCCGCCGGTGTTGGAACCCAAAAAGCATCTAGCAAAGCTTCGTTGGTTAATCCTTGTCCGGAAGGATGATGGCGACCAAAAGCACCATTTACATCCCATTGTATAAATTCCATTTGATTGCTCGCGCTGTTGTGGTATAAATAATAATTATGCCCCGAGCCGGTATATGAATCTAATGTACCAAAAAGCATTGTTGATGCATAATGCTTTAAATATTTATTTAAATTAAAATAAGCGGTTACTGAATCAGTCCAGTCGGTGAAGGAAGAGTTATTTATTTTATCGATTAATTTTACAAGGTCAGACCAATTGTTTATGTCTTCATTTGTTTTTAGTTCGTAGTTAGGATAATAATTACTTTCTACTGTTCCCAACCATTTTAAATGGCCGCTTGGATCACCCTTAAATAAATTTCCCTGTTTATTTCCGTAATGTGTATTTAAAAATGTTTTATCTACTTCTTCAATGATAGTATAAAATGCCCACAGCGCGCCGTTAATATAAACATTTGCGTACACACAGCGCGGGGCATCCAGACCATTTGCAATACAAAAATCAAGTTGTAATTTTTCTCTTAAAAATGTTGGGTCATTGTAAGAATTGTTAAGGTTAATTTGTTTTAGAAAATCTAATTTTTGCCCGGGAACATACTCTTCAAAATCTAACTTGATAGATTTTTTTTGATTTGGATGGCCATAGGATGAGTTTCCTTTGAAACGTGCGCCTACATTATTTAAGGTAATTCCGTCAACAACTACATTGCATGAATAATAAATACTGGAGTCGAGCAAATTACTTTGTGTGTAGTTATTGGTAAGCGTATCGTACCAGGTAGAAACCGGGAAGGTTATGTACACATTGTGAATTAAGGTTGAAAAAAGGGAGTCGCCGGGGTTTTGCGCAAAAGACGATTTTGCTAAAACAAGCAAAAAAATTAGTGTTCTGATTTTTTTCATGTGTTTTATTAATAACTAAAGATACGATGTTTCTTGTTTACAATAACGTTTTGCAGCTACCAGTAGTTGGCGTTTGGAACACTCAAGTGTCTATAACCACAAATGGTTGTTTAAAGATACAAAACTTTCTATTACCTCGTCTGCGCCAATTACTGGTAGGTGCTGTTACAAGCTTGGTATACTTCACTCAAGTATTGGTTAATTAAATCAAGTGGATATTTTGCTTTCTTGAAACGGTTTAGTTGGGGATGGTTTTTATAGCCTTTTGTCGTGCCTTCCAAAACATGTTTGGCTAATAAGGTTTCTCTCCATAATGCAACTAGGCCCTTAGAGTCTAAATATTTTGGATGTAATGACCAGATTCTCATTTGGTGTTTTCAACTAATAAATTAACCAATGCCCCTTCAAGTTTAGCAAATTTAAATTTGTAACCAGCGTTTTTAATTTTTTCTGATGAAACTCTGCTTCCTTTTAAAAGCATTGCAGACATTTTGCCAAATATTATTTTCATTACAATCGCTGGAATGTTAGGAAACCAAAAAGGTTTTCTAAGCACATGAGCTAATGTCTCGGTAAAATCTCTGTTTGTCTTGTGGTCAGGCGCTACAGCATTATAAACTCCGTTCATTTGGGTGTCCTCAATTGCTTTAATGTAGATGTCGCATAAGTCTTCAATATGTACCCAGGGCAAGTATTGTCTGCCATTACCGATGGCTGAACCAATTCCTAATTTGATGGGTGTTATCATTTTTGCCAATGCACCTCCTTGTTTAGCTAGGACAACACCCGTCCTGATTTTTACTACCCTTATTCCCAATTGCTCAAATCTATCTGCTGATTGTTCCCATTGTCGGCAAGTCTTTCCAAGAAAGTCATTGGCAGGCACGTCTGTCTCAGAAAAGATTTTGTCTGTTGAAATTGTTCCGTAATACCCAATTGCTGATGCCGAAATAAATGCTTTTACTTGGTTTGTATTTTCTTTTAATTTTTCAAAAATTAATTGTGCTGATTTAACACGGCTGTCAATGATTAGTTTTTTTCTTTTAGCTGTCCATCTGCTTTCACTGATGTTAGCCCCTGTGAGGTGAATTATATAATCGGCTTTTTCTATTGCTTCTTTTTCAATTTCATTTTTTTCAATGTCCCAAGTGTAAGTAGTTATTTCAGCCACCTTCTGACTTGTTCTACCAAGTATAGCAACGGAATATCCCTTGTTTTTTAATTTTTTACAGAGAAATCTTCCGACAAGACCTGTGCCACCAGTAATTAATATTGTCGCCATTATGTTTTATTGTCCATATTACTTACCTGATTGTACAGTCGACTGGAGCTTTGTTAAATCAAAACCCTTTTCTTTTAAACGAGATAGAATTTGTTGATAGATTGTATTATCAAGTTTAGGAGTTCTTGATAAGATCCATAAATATTTTCTGTTTGGATGGCTAACAACTGCGTAACTGTAATCATTGGCTAAATCAATTATCCAGTATTTTCCTTTGAATGGCCAAAAGAATTGAACTTTTAACTTTGCATTACCTGAATTCTTTTCAACAAAAGCTTTTCCCTTGATGTAAGATTGTTTGCCTGTAATACTATCTTTATTACATCGATTCTCAACGATTACATATCCTTTTTCGCTTAAAGTATATTGGGCTGTAGTGCAGTGACAACCTTTTTGAAATCTTTGAGGGTAAGAAGCAATTTCATACCATTTACCTGCATATTTATTTAAGTCCACATTCGGAACTGTTTTTAGAGTCTGTGAATTGGAAATAATTGTCGTCATGAAAAATAATATAAGTGATAAATATTTATTGTAAGTAGTTATTTTTATCATAGAAATTTCAGTCTGTATCGTCCTGGAAATGGTTGACTGTTTTTATTATTAATTAAAGATAGCATTA
>CAZZEI010000032.1:0-21348 GCA_964653165.1 uncultured Flavobacteriaceae bacterium
GGTGAAACAAAACCCATTGCGCCTAATACCTCATCTAACGGGAAATCCGACCTTGCGGGCATGCAACTTAACCGACGTGTTGAGATGAAAATTGTTGATGAAGCGAAGTAATGTTTTTAGAAACTTTCTGCACAATTAAGCCTTTAAGGGTTAATCCTAAAAAGGCATTATTAAAACCATTTAGGTCTTATTTTTGCTATATAAATTGATTTTACTTCTATTTTTAATAAAAACAGTACATTTGCTTTCCGCATTTGGAAGGTGTCATGAAAAAGGGTCTGTTTATAGTATTTTTTTGTGCGATAACAGCGATGTTGTTTTCGCAAAAAAAAATGTATCTCCAAAATTTTACAGAGGGTAATTATCTTTTTCTGGAAAAAAATTACCCCATGGCTCTTCAAAGTTTTGAGAAGGCATATGATGTTGACTCAATAAATTCCAATATTAATTACAAAATAGGTTTGTGTTATTTAAACATCCCTGCAAAAAAGAATAAAGCTTTACCTTTTATGAATAAAGCTGTACTTAATATGTCAAAAAATTACGATGAAGATGAGGCCAGCATGAAAGCCTCTCCAATGGATGCAATTTATTACCATGCCAAAGCGCTTCATTATGCCGGTAAATTTGCTGATGCAGGCGTTGAACTTTTAAAATATCAAAAAATTATTGGAACTAAAAACAAAGAAAAGGCTGAGGAAGTTAAACGACTTATTGAAACGTGCAATAACGCTGTTATGATGACACAGCACATGGAAAACATTACCATTACAAATTTAGGGGATTCTATCAATACAGAATACGCAGATTATGGTCCGGTTGTGAATGCAGATGAAAGTTTGATTTTATTTACCTCTCGTAGGCCAGGAAGTACGGGCGGAGAAAGAGGAGTTGACGGAAATTACTTCGATGATATTTACAGCAGCAAAAGGAATGCGGATGGAAGCTGGACATCTGCTGCTAAACTTTTCTCACTTATAAATACTAACTCTAACGAAGCAATTATTGGGCTTTCGGCAGATGGACAAAAAGCGTATTTCTATAAGGATGAAAATTTATATTATAGTACACTTAACGGTGAAACCTGGGCAGCACTTTTGCCTTTTGGAGAAGAAATAAATTCAAAAAGTTTCGAATCACATATATCGTTTTCTGCAGATGAAGGCACTTTGTTTTTTGTGAGTGACAGGCCGGGTGGCATGGGGGGAAAAGATATTTATCGCTGTGTAAAATTGCCAAACGGAGGCTGGGGCGCACCCTTTAACTTGGGCCCAAATATTAATTCTAAGTACGATGAAGATGCGCCTTATTTACACCCCGACGGGACAAAACTTTTCTTCTCATCAGAAGGGCATAATAGCATAGGTGGTCTGGATGTTTTTTACTCGCATGTTACTTTAGATTCTATCGGAAATTTACTTTGTGAACCCTCTATAAGTTTGAATATGCCTATTAATACTCCGGATGATGATGTTTTTTATGTGCCATCAACAAACGGGATACATGCTTATTTTTCTTCTGCACGCGAGGGAGGAAAGGGAGATCAGGATGTTTACATTGCCGATTTGCCAAAAGCAATTCAGGCAGACCCTTTAGTTTTATTAAAAGGATTTATAACTTTTGATGGTGGTCATGAACGTCCGGAAAAAGTAGAGATAATGATATTTGACTCGGAAACCAGCGAGTTGATAGCCATTTGTAAACCAAATGCAGCAACCGGAAAATACTTAGCAGTTTTAAATCCCGGTGGCCTTGGAAAAAAATATACTGTTAAATATGAGGCAACCGGTTTCCAGCCTGTGTCAGCAACTATTGATGTGTTACCGGGTTCGGCTTACAGTGTAATAGAAAAGGAAGTAGAGTTTGAATTTATGAACATGGAAAGTAAATCAGGCAACACTATTTCAATGGGAGGTATGATAACAAACGAAGATTTAGAATCTATTGTTGATGTACAAGTTATAGTAAAAGATAATAATACCAGCGAACTTTTAAATACCTATACAACCAGCAGCGACGTTGGTTTTTATTATATAGTTTTAGATAAAGGAAGAAATTACAACATTAGTTTTGAAGCACCCGGATATCTTTTCCAATCGCAAAACGTTGATATTCCCAAAAAACCTGATCATGTTGAAATAATGAAAAGTATTAAACTTGAGCGCATTCAAAAAGGAGCTCACATGGTACTCAACAATATCTTTTTTGATAAAAATAAAGCTGTGCTTCGTAAACAATCTATGTTGGAAATGGAAACAGTGTATAAGCTTTTGAAAGAAAAGCCCAATTTAGTGATGGAAATATCAGGACATACTGATAATAAAGGTAACGATGCAACCAATAAAAAACTTTCGTTAGATCGTGCGAAAGCAGTTATAACGTTTTTAACTAAAAAAGGAATTCCTGCTAAACAACTTATAGCAAAAGGATATGGTAAAGCTCAGCCCGTTGCCCCTAACGATTTACCTAATGGAAAGCCTGACCTTGTTGGTATGCAAAAAAACAGGCGTGTTGAAATGAAAATTGATAATGATGTTGAATAATCATTAAATATTTATCGAGGCTTTATTTTAAGCAACAGTTTTCTGAAAATCTTACTAAAGTGTTGCAGATTTTTATCTAACCAAACAGTAGATTTAAAAAATCTCTTTTGCTACTCTTCGTGTGGTTTCTGAAGTACCCATGGTATAAAAGTGCATGCACGGAACATTTTCTTTTATCAACTCTTTAGATTGTTGTATGGCCCAATTAATACCCACCTCTTTAACTTGCTTATCGTCTCTGCATTTTTCAATTTCTTTATACAATTCGGTAGGAATATCCATGTGGAAAATTTTAGGCAAAGCTGTAAGTTGCTTTTTTTGCGTAATCATTTTCAAGCCAGGAATAATTGGAATGTTGATGTCGAGGTCGCGACAATTTTTTACAAACTCAAAATATTTTTTGTTATCAAAAAACATTTGCGTTACAATATATTCGGCGCCGGCTTCTACTTTAGATTTCAAGTGTTTTAAATCGCTGTAGGGGTTTGGTGCTTCAAAATGTTTTTCGGGATACCCGGCAACGCCCATGCAAAAATTAGTAGGCTCGGCCTCTTTCATTTCGTCATCAATATAAAGGCCACTATTCATAGCGGCAATTTGTTTTACCAAATCAATTGCATAAGGATGCCCTCCCGGCTCCGGTATAAAAGCGGGTTCGGTTTTTATCGAATCGCCTCGAATGGCAAGTACATTATCAATTCCTAAAAATTGCAAATCAATTAAAGCGTTTTCGGTCTCTTCTTTTGTAAATCCTCCACAAATGATATGCGGCACCGCATCCACATTATATTTATTCATAATGGCAGCACAAATACCAACTGTACCAGGGCGCTTGCGGATAGAAACTTTTTCAAGATAACCGCCTTCGCGTTTTTTGTAAACGTATTCTTCACGATGATAAGTAACATCTACAAAAGCAGGTTTAAACTCCATCAGTGGGTCAATAGAATCGTAAATAGATTGTATGCTCTTGCCTTTTAAAGGGGGTAAAATTTCTATGGAGAAAAGAGTTCCCTTGCTTTGTTTAAGTTTTTCGGTAAGCTTCATAAATAATAAATAATGCGCGAAGGTACAATATATGTCAGTAAAGCAAAAATTGTCTAAAATTTAACCGACATCTGAAATATAAAAGTACGAGGTGGTTCTATAAGTCCCGGGCGCGACATAAATTCTGCATTTAAAAGATTATTTACAATAAAGGCAACTTTTAAATGAGCGCTTACCTGATACCCTATTCGTACATCATTAACCCAAACACCCTTGTTGTGTGCGGCACGATAAGCTTTTAATCCGGGTAATATATATAAGATAGGATCATTGTAAAATGCTGTGTTAGGATTTAGAAGATCGTAAATAAGTGGTTTTTCAAAACGGTTATCTATGTTTTCCATAATACTATTATAACGAATGCTCCAACCAACAGAAAAGTCTTTATACGAAAGTTGAATATCATTTTTAAACATTGTTTTATTACGATAGCGCAAGAGGTTTGTCAACATGGTTCCATTAGTGTCTTTTTTCGGATCAAAATCGGGATTAATTGGATTAATATATGTATATCCCATAAGCAAACCAACCTGCACCGGGCCTATTTTTCCTGTGCCGCTAATTGAAGCATCAATACCGGTAATGTTTGCGCGACCAATATTTTGCGACTGAAAACCTGCGTTATCTATAAAAACATTAACGTTGGTAATTGGTTTGCCTGCCGTATCGTATTTAAAGACAAAATCAATCATGTTATAGTAATGGGTAACAAAACCTGCAACATCTAAAAAACCTTGAAAATTCGAAATTTTAAATCCGTGTTTTGCGCCAAGCTCAGCGCTCCAGCCTTGCTCAGGCTGAAGAGAAGGATTCGGAAAAATATTTAATGAACTTACATAGGTATTAATATATTTTTCTGCTACTGAGGGAAAACGATAACCTTGTCCGAACGAAGCGCGTAAAAAAGTGTATTCAAATAATTGGTAATTTAAACCGGCTCTAAATACAGGTTGTATAGGTAAGTTGTTTTTTTTAGGATTTTTAAGGAAGAAAAACCCCCCTTTTGTTTGCGAGGTATCAACTTTATAATATTCGGCACGGGCACCTACCGAAACCGTTAAACGATGGAAGAATTTTTTATCTGCTTGCAAGTAGGCCGCATAATTTTCTCCAAAATGGTTACCATATAAAATTTGAGCAAGCACCACTTGTCGCATGGCTACAAGGCCTGATGTAAAATTAAAATTGTTTATAAGCCTTTTTTGCCATTGGTATTCTCCATAATATAATTCTGCCCTTGAAGATTGATCAAGACCATTTAAATTATTGGTATTTTCGGTTAAAAAATACCTTCCGCGCAAACTGTGTCTTCCAAATTTTTCACTATTGTAAACAATGAAAGGGTCAATATTATTGCGTTTATTATTATAAGCCTGCAAAGTATTATCTCTTGCCTCATAAGGATGGTCAGCATCTTTCCATAAAAAAAATAAATTTCCCTTATAGTTCATAATGGTGCCGTTAACACCTAACGATAAGCCTCTTACTTTTTTAAAATTGTAACGCAGGTTTATATTTCCTCTTATGCGGTCTTCGTATGAACCTTTTCGATAACCGTCGTCGTTAAACAACTGCCCCCCAATTACTACATCTAAATTTCCAAATTTCTGAGCATGAGCAAAAGTTGTACCCTGGTATGCCGGATTTGATTTATTATTCGTTTTCCACCAGTTATAGGACGGAGTATTTGAATCTCCAAAAATACCGCTGTATCTACTTACTTGTGTTTCGGGTTTATCACGCGCATATTTAGTGCGCATATTAATTACCCCGTTTAATGCAGATGAACCATACAATGCAGATGAAGCGCCCTTTATAACTTCCATTTGCTCCATTGTTTCTATGGGGATGTAATTAAATTTTATATCGCCTGCATCAGCCGATAACATAGGCATTTCGTCAACCAACATAATTACCCGGCTGCCAGCGCCGTAGCTATATCCGCTTCCCCCTCTTATGCTTATCTGACCATCAGTAACATAAACTCCGGGCACCTGATTCATAATCTGATCCAGTTGTGCTACGCATTTATTATGTAATAATTCGGGCTTTATTACTTCCATTGAAACAGTTACATCCGAAAGTTTTTGCTCGTACTTCCCCGCCGATACAACCACCTCATCTAAAACCTTATTAGAAGGTTCCATTTCAATACTTAAAGACAAGGTGTCGTTTTCTTTACATTCAATCTCTTTCTTATAAGTTCTGTAACCTATTAGACTGGTAAAAAAAACATGTTTGCCCGCTGGTACATTTAAAAAAAAGTTGCCGTCTATATTGGTCACAGTATTGTGGTTACCAAAAATTACAACAGCACCGGGCAGCGTTTCTTTCGAAGACTTTTCGCTTACTTTTCCTTTAATATAGCTTTGTGCAAAAAAACTATTTGTGCAAAAAAATGAGCATGCAAGTACAAGTATTTTTCTAATCATGTAAATTCTTCTCTATTTTTGTACCACAATATAAGGTTAATTTTATTCTTTGCAAACACAAGAGCTAATATATCAACTTGCGCTTAAACAAATCTCCGGGGTAGGAGATATTACGGCTAAAAACCTCATTGCTTATTGTGGCAGTGCCAGTGCCGTGTTTAAGGCCAAAAGAAGCGAACTAATTAAAATTCCGCAAATTGGAGAGTTTGTAGCACGCTTTGTTTTGGGCAGTCAAACTGATACGTCTATTTTAAAACGCGCGGAAAAGGAGATAAAATACATAGAAGATGAAAAAATTACCCCCTTGTTTTTTACCGATGCTGCCTATCCCAATAAATTAAGGCATTGTGCCGATTCACCTATTTTATTGTTTTATAAGGGGAATGCCGACCTTAATAAAGAAAAAATTTTAGCAGTCATTGGTACTCGCAACGCAACGGAATACGGAAGAAGTCTGACAGAAAAATTAATAAGCGATTTAAAGGACACTGGAATTTTAATTGTAAGCGGACTGGCATACGGCATTGATGTTTGTGCGCATAAAGCAGCACTTGCAAATAATTTAGATACTGTTGGTGTATTAGGGCACGGACTGGATAATTTATATCCTTCGGTACATAGTAATTTGGCAGCAAAAATGGTAAAACAGGGTGGCTTACTTACCGAATTTTTAAGCGAAACAAATCCGGATAAAGAAAATTTCCCTAAACGAAATCGTATTGTAGCAGGTATGTGCGATGCAGTTGTAGTAGTTGAATCAAAAAAATCGGGTGGCGCGCTTATCACTGCCGAAATTGCAAATAGTTATAGCCGAGATGTATTTGCTTTTCCGGGAAAAGCGGGAGATGAATGTTCTGAAGGTTGCAATAAATTAATTAAACAATCTAAAGCTGCTTTAATAGAAAGTGCTGCAGATTTAATTTATGCAATGACATGGGAAGTTGCCGAAAGTAGAAAGAATAAAAACAAACAACTGGTTTTGCCAATGAATCTTTCGGCAGAAGAAAATAGTATAATAAATTTATTAAAAGATTCAAATTCAATTCACATTGATGAAATATGCAGTAAGTTGCAACTTACGCCCGGCAAAACATCCGGATTGTTGCTTCAGTTAGAATTTGGTAATCTTGTAAAATCATTACCCGGTAAATTGTACGCTATAAATTAATTAAAATGCCCGACAGCTTAATAAAAAATGAAATTTCTTTCGTAGAGCGTTACACAAAAGAGGCATACGATTTTGCCGTTGATTTCGCTCCGAAATTAATAATTGCGTTGCTCGTTTTAATTGTAGGTTTTTGGGCTATAAGACAATTCGGACGCTTATCTGAAAAGGCAATGCAGCGTCGCGCCTTTGATGTTTCGCTCCGTACTTTTTTAAGAAGTTTAATCAGTATTGGTTTAAAAATAATTTTACTGATTACCGTTGCCGGAATGTTGGGCATACAAACCACGTCGCTCGTAACTATTTTAGGTGCCGCGGGCTTAGCAGTTGGATTAGCTTTACAAGGAAGCCTCTCAAATTTTGCCGGTGGAGTTTTAATTTTGGTTTTTAAACCTTATAAAGTCGGCGATACTATTGAAGCACTCGGACAAAAAGGGGAGGTGAGAGAAATACAGATTTTCAATACTATTTTAGTTACTGTTGAAAACAAAACAGTTATTCTTCCCAATGGTTCGGTTTCAAATAGCATTGTGGTCAATCAAAGCAGGGAGGGAACACTCCGCGCTGCTTTTGAAGTTACCGTCAGCAATGAGCACGATGCAGAACGCGTTCGAAAAATAATTTTAGAGATTATTGTTGCTGATGCAAGAGTAGTAAATATTCCTGTTGCTCCTAATGTGGTTTGTACTAAAATGAGCGGAGGAGGTTATTCTTTGCAGGCACGTTTTTTTACACTCGAAATAAATAATTTCCCCGCCTTAACCGAAATGATGGAAGCTGTGAATAAAGAACTGGCAAAACGGAATATCAAAGAACCTCTTGCAAGAATGGTTGTTTATCAAGAGTAAAAGCTACTTGAATAATTGAACAATAGAACATTTGAATTTAGAAATCAGAAGTAAAATGTATACATTTGTAATCGAATGAAATTACATTTTAATATATCTCTTTTACTTCCAATGAATCCCCTCCTTAGGGGTATGTAATTATTTTTGCCTTTAAGGGCAACTGTTTTCAATTCAATTTAAAAATTTAAACACTACTGCGGTTTACGCATTTCACACAAAATAATCTGTGTAAATCTGCGAAATTTGTGGCAAAAAAAAGTAAATCATGAAAGTAACAATTATCGGTTGCGGCAATATGGGATTAATATATGCACGCGCCTTTTTAAAATACAATATCGTTTCTAAAAGCGAATTATTGCTGGTAGAAAAAAATGAAATCCGCAAAGAAGAGTTAAAAAAACTTGACATCGGTAAGGTTGTAGTCCCGGATGACGGAACTATAAAAGAAAGCGATGTGATAATACTTTCGGTAAAACCACAGGATTTTTTATTGCTGACCGCCGATTTAAAAAAAGTATTAAATCCAAACACTATTGTGCTTAGCATTATGGCCGGAATAAATATTTCTTTTTTACAAGAAAAATTGGACCATGACAAAATTATTCGTGCAATGCCAAATTCACCTGTTGAAATTGGAATGGGCATTACTGCTTATTGCTTAAGTAAAGGCGTTAGTGCAGAACAATCCCGAACTGTAGAAAATTTACTAGGCACAACAGGTAGAACTTTATACATGGAAGATGAAAAACTACTTGACGCGGTTACTGCTGTAAGCGGTAGCGGACCGGCGTATTTTTTTTATTTTGTACAGCAATTAGTGGAGGCCGGAAAAAAAATGGGCTTTGATGAAAGCACTGCTTCTTTATTGGTAAAACAAACTATGCTGGGTTCTTTTCATTTACTGAATGGCTCGGGCAAACCTTTAAACGAATTAATAAAAGCAGTTGCCTCAAAAGGCGGAACTACCGAAGCAGCACTCACTACTTTTGAAAAACACGAAGTAGGAAAATATTTGCAGGAAGGATTATTAAACGCTGAGCGAAGGGGAAAAGAATTAGCTGAATTGTCGAGGAAGAATTAGCTTATTCTTTAATGAATTTTATTTGATAGTGATCGCCTTTGTTGGTAATTATTTTTATCAGATAGATACCACTTAGCAAAGTATTAATTAAAAAGTTAGAGCTTGGTTGTTCAATTTTTTCTGAAATTACTTTTTCGCCCATTACTGAATAAATTTCCAGAAGAGCTTTGTCGGCACATTCAATATTAATAAAATCCAAACAAGGATTTGGATATATTTTAATTCTATCATTCCCTTTAAAATAATTTATTGATGAACTGCAAGATTGCACCGTTACGCTATCGATTGTAACATTAGAACACCCAAAATTATCCGTATAAATATACCCTATAAGATGTGTCCCGATTCCTGCTGTAGAAGAATTAAAAATATTACCAGTAACTCCAGATCCAATGTAAGTGCCTCCGGATGGAGAACCTCCGGTTAAAGTGTATGTGCCGGAACTGTTGCAAACGGTGTCTGGAAAACCAAGAGAAGTAAATGTAACAACTGGAAGAGCTTGACAACTAAACATGCTGTCTTTTAATAAAACTCCGGAATCATAGCTCGTATCAACCGCATCAGCAATCGCAATTTTTAAATGGTAAGTAGTGCCAACTGAAACCGGAGTCACAGAAGTAATAAGCTCTGTATAACCATCGAAGGCAACATCATTATTAGGGCTAGTGTAATTATCATGAAAATAAATCGAATTGAATATTGCGTTTACAGTATTGATTAAAATATATGTTCCTAAACTATCTGGTAAAATTGCAATGTTCTTTGAGGTATAATTACCGCCAAGAGGATTTAGCCCTGTAAGAAAAACACCGAAAACGTCATTAAAAGGTGAGCTGACAAAATTTGGATATTCTTCAGAACCAAATTGTAAATTGACACTTCGATTATTGTATGAAGGAATAAAATCAAACTGAAGAATACAAACATCAATGGTTGCGTTGGTTTGTAAACTCATTAGATCTGGATCGTTGTAATTGTTTCCGCAGCTCCTGGAACAATAATAAGTTCCTGGGTTGGAGATATCAACCGATAAACCTGTAGATAATATGACTCCTCTTGAAATTGCGATATTAAATCCCGTGTAAGTAAAAGTGCCAATTGCACCGGAGCCGCAATTTAATGTGGCATTTGAAACGGAAATACCGCTACCCACAAGAGATTGAGCAAGGCTTGCAGCATTGTTGTTAGGAGTTACAGTAAATTGCGAATAGGCGCACATGTTTAATAAAAAAATAGTAAAAGAAAACGAATCATTGTAAAATTTTAACTAAGGTACATGATGAGAAGTAAAGATTCAAGCAAATGCCAATAAATGTGTGTATCTCTTTTGTAACTGGTCGTTTTTTGCAGATAAGTGGTTTAGCCCGAAATAATGGATTGTAAATTTTACAAAATCCCCGGTGGCAACATTCCGCCTGCAATTTTTTTCATTTCGGCATCGTTCATTTTATCTGCCTCTTCAACTGCTTTATTAAAAGTAACTAATAATTGGCCTTCTAACTCATCTTTAGAGGCATTTTGTAAAGCCTGAGAAATATATAGCCTCTTTAATTTTCGATTGCCGTTAATGGTCATTTTAATATCGCCGGCGGCTCCACTTACTTCAAGGGTGGTAATTTCCATTCTGTCTTTAATTTCCTTCAGTTTTAGCTTAATTTCCTGAAGTTTTCCAAACATATCTCCGTATTTTCCAAACATATAGGCTAGGTATTTATTTTGCTGTAAAAGTCGACATTTTAAGCCAAAAATCTTACATTTGAAGGTTGAAATAGCCATATTCCCCTTAAGTTTTAAAATAGGGTAAGACTTTTTCCAAAAAACAAAGAAAAGAGACCTGATAAATGAATTTTTCGGCACAACAAATTGCTACTATGCTAAACGGGACGGTTGAGGGTAACCCAGACGCCTCCGTTAATAATCTTTCTAAAATTGAGGAAGGTCAGCAAGGCACATTGTCGTTTTTGGCAAATGCGGCTTATACTCCTTATATCTATGAAACAAACGCATCGGTGGTTATTGTAAATAAAACTTTAACACTCGATAAACCCGTAAAATCTACTTGTACATTAATTCGCGTGGATGATGCTTACGGAAGTTTTGCTCAGCTTCTCGAAATGTATAATCAAATTAAGAGCAACAAAAAAGGAATTGAGCAACCTTCGTTTATTTCTCCTTCAGCAAAACTGGGTAAAGATTGTTATGTTGCGGCTTTCGCTTATGTAGGCGATAATGCAGTTATTGGTAACAATGTAAAAATATATCCACATGTTTTTGTGGGAGACAATTGTAAAATAGGAGATAACACAACACTTTTTTCTGGCGTAAAAATTTATACTGAATGTGTAATTGGTGCTGATTGCACTTTACATGCCGGCAGTGTTGTAGGAAGCGACGGTTTTGGTTTTGCACCAAACAGCGAAAATAATTATAAAAAAGTCCCGCAAATTGGAAATGTAATTATTGAAGATAATGTTGAGATTGGCGCTAATACTGCAATTGATAGGGCAACTCTTGGTTCAACAATAATTCGAAAAGGTTCTAAACTGGATAACTTGGTGCAAATAGCGCACAATGTAGAAATAGGCGAAAACTGTGTTTTGGCAGGAGGTTCTTTTGTTGCAGGCTCAAGTAAATTAGGAAAAAATGTAATGATGGGTGGACAAGCCGGAGTTGTAGGCCACATAAAAGTTGCCGACGGAGTTAAAATTGCTGGTCAGTCTGGAATAGCCTCTACGATAACTGAAATTGGAAAAATCGTACAAGGTTCACCTGCTTTATCTGTGGGAGATTATCAGCGCAGCTATGTGTTATTTAGAAATCTCCCGAAATTATTTAAACAGGTTAACGAACTCGAAAAGAAAATAAATAAATAACATTACAGCGATGAACGATAAGCAACAGACAATAAAAAAAGCAGTTTCCCTAACAGGGATTGGTTTACACACGGGAAAGAAAGTTACAATCACTTTCAATCCTGCTCCCGAAAATCATTGGTATAAATTTCAGCGCACTGATTTACCGGGTCACCCAATAATTGAAGCAGATGCTGATTTGGTTGTTGATACTTCGCGTGGTACAACACTCGAAAAAAATGGTGTTCGGGTAAACACAACAGAGCATGTACTTGCTGCTTTACGCGGATTAGAAATTGATAATTGTTTGATACAGGTTGATTCGGCAGAAATGCCGATTATGGATGGAAGCTCAATAAAATTTGTGGAAGCACTTGAAGCCGCAGAAATACTTGAGCAGGAGGCAGAGCGTGATTATTTTGAGCTGAGAGAAAATCTTTCTTACGAAGATCCTATAAAACTTGTTGAGATGTTGGCTGTACCTCAGGATACATTTCGTGTAACTGTAATGGTTGATTATAACAGCGATGTATTGGGAACACAACACGCCGGTATGTATAATCTTAACGAGTTTAAAAAAGAAATTGCAAGTTGTCGCACTTTTGTTTTTTTACATGAACTGGAAATGCTTTTAGAACATAACTTGATTAAGGGTGGCGATATGGATAATGCCATTGTACTTGTTGATAAGGAAGTTCCGAAAGAAAAACTCGATCATTTAAGAAAGGTATTTAAACAGGAAAAAGTAGAAATAAAGGGACGTGGAGTATTAAATAATACAAAACTTCATTATTACAATGAACCTGCACGACATAAATTACTTGACATAGTTGGCGATTTAGCGCTTGTTGGAAAGCCACTTAGAATACATGTTCTTGCAGCAAGACCCGGCCATGCAGGCAATGTAGCGTTCGCAAAAAAAATAAAAGAACTTATTAAAAAAGAAAAGCGAGATCGCAACGTTCCGCGTATAGATTTATCTGCAACCCCTGTATACAACATACAGGACATCATGAAAATTTTACCGCATCGTCAACCCATGTTGCTCATAGATAAAATTATGGAAATCGGTCCGGAACATGTCATCGGTGTAAAAAACGTAACGCTTAACGAAGAGTTTTTTAAGGGACATTTTCCTGATGAGCCGGTTATGCCCGGAGTTTTATTAATAGAATCGATGGCGCAATGCGGCGGCATTTTAGTTTTAAAAACTGTGCCCGATCCTGAGAATTATCAAACTTATTTTATTAAAATTGAGAACGTAAAATTCAAACAAAAAGTAATTCCGGGAGATACGCTTGTTTTTAGTTTAAATTTATTAAGTCCTATTCGCCGTGGTATTTGCCATATGAGCGGAACGGCGTATGTGAATAATAAACCGGTAATGGAAGCAGAGATGATGGCACAAATTGTAAAAGTGAGAAACATCGATAAAAAAATTCCGGAGACACAAGCTGTTTAGCACAGCAATTTAAAATATGTTTAATTTATTTATTTAGAATGCAGACTACGATTAAAAACATGATTTCAAATCTTGCATCTGTTCATCCAAAGGCGCAAATTGGTAGCAATGTAAGCATCGAACCCTTTGCTACTGTAGCTGGCGATGTAGTTATTGGCGATAACAGTTCCATA
Source organism: uncultured Flavobacteriaceae bacterium (assembly GCA_964653165.1). Lineage (GTDB taxonomy): Bacteria > Bacteroidota > Bacteroidia > B-17B0 > Aurantibacillaceae > PALSA-968. The sequence continues at coordinate 13,604 of CAZZEI010000032.1, forward strand.
GGACCAAATGCAGTTCTCATGGATGGTTCTCGCATTGGAAAAAACTCACAAATATTTCCGGGAGCTGTAATTGGCGGCTTACCTCAGGATTTAAAATTTAAGGGTGAGAAAAGCTTGGCAGAAGTCGGTGACAATACCGTTATTCGCGAATATGTTACAATTAATCGTGGAACGGTTGATCGCATGACCACTAAGATTGGAAATGAATGCATGATTATGGCTTATGCCCACATCGCGCACGACTGTATGATTGGTAATAATGTTATTTTAGCCAGCTATGTTGGTTTAACGGGACACATTACCGTTGAAGACTACGCAATTATTGAAGGAATAAGTGGTGCTCAGCAGTTTTTAACTATCGGCGCACATTGTTTTGTAGCAGCATGTTCACAAATACGAAAAAGTGTTCCTCCGTTTGTTCGTGTAGCGAGAGAGCCGCTACAATATATCGGAGTAAATATTGTTGGATTAACGCGCAGAGGTTTTTCAAAAGAAACAATAAAAAACATTGAAGATATTTACCGCATTATTTTTGTACGTGGGTATAACATGACCAAAGCACTTGAAATGGTTGAATCTGAATGTCCTGATTCGCCTGAGCGCAAACAGATTTTAGATTTTATACGCAATCAAAAGGACGGCATCGTACGAGGAATATAATTTCCATGCAAATATCCATTCAGTTAACCGACATTGGTAAAAAGTATATTGACGAATGGATTTTTAAAAATATTTCATTAACAATTAATCCTTCTGAAAAAATTGTTGTGCTTGGAGCAAATGGCTCAGGCAAATCAACCCTCTTACAAACTATCGCATCTTTTCTTATTCCTTCAAAAGGAAATTTAATTTGGAGTAATGGGACAGAAAAAATAGAAGATGAATTAATTTATAAGCATCTTAGTATGGCATCGCCTTACATGGAGTTGATAGAAGACTTTACGTTGACAGAAACAGTTGAGCATCAAAAAAAATTCAAACCGTTTCTAACTGATTTTTCTTCTAAAGAGATTATCGATATCATGCAATTGCAACACACCTCCGAAAAATATTTAAAAAATTATTCTTCCGGTATGCGGCAGCGTGTAAAATTAGGGCTTGCTGTTTTGGCTGATTGTCCTATTCTGTTATTGGACGAACCTTGCACAAATCTCGATGCCAAATCAATTGAGTGGTATCAAGATCTTATAAAGCAATATGCATTACAAAAAACCATTATTGTGTGTAGTAACACGGTTAAAGAAGAATATTCTTTTTGCAATAAAACGATTGAAATAGAAAAATATAAGTAATGAGATTTTTAGGGTTCATATTTTTCACGCTGATTTTTTCTGCTTTTCAATCTGATAATAAAATACTTTGGAAAGAAAATAATTTACTTACCTGGGATGACTTTAAAGGGAAGCCAGCTTCTTCGTCCACTTTTAAAGCATTAACCGAAAGTGTGGTTACGGTAGATATAAAATCAAAAGGAAACGAAGCAATAGTTATTATTAAAACATATTTTGATAAAAGTAATTCGTGGACAAAAGACAAAGAAAATGATATTTTATTAAGTCACGAACAAAGGCATTTTAATATTACCGAAATCTGGACACGCAAGTTCAGGCAAAAACTAAGTGGCAAGTCGTATCCAATGAAGGCATTTCAAAAAGAGTTAAATAGTATGCACTCTGAAATTCATAAGGAAAGCAAGTCAATGCAGTTTGACTACGATAAAGAGACCCAACATTCAGTGAACGCTTCGGGCCAGCAAAAATGGAACAAAAAGATTACCAACGAACTACAGAAATTAAGTGATTTTTCTTCGAATGAAGTTACCTGTAAACTTTCAAAATAGTTCTATTTTTTGTAACTTAGTACCCCTAAATAATTCGTATGAAAAAAAATATCTTTTTATTTCTTCTTGCTTTCTCTAATTTACTTTGGGCGCAGGAAAGCACATTTAAACCTAATACCGGTGATTCCGGAATGGACGGGTTTTTACAACAAGTAAATAACGATGCAAAAAAAGATTTGGAAGCATTTAAAAATCTGGTAGTAGATAAATTTAAAGTCGCTAAAAAGGATGTGGAAAAACTTTTGATAGACATGATACCCGGCGATATTTATATGGCAGCTCAGGTTGCAAATATCATTGTTAAACCTGTTACAGAAGTATCTGTTGTTTACAATAAAAATAAAGGAAAAGGCTGGGGGCAAATTGCCAAGGAGATGGGTATAAAACCCGGTTCAGCAGAATTTCATGCATTAAAAAAATCAATGAAAAAACCCGGTGGAGACAATGATGAGGGTGGCGGCAAAGGAAAGGGCGGCGGTAAAGGTCACGGAAAAGGAAAAAAATAAAAAGCAGTAAATTAAATAAACAAAAGTAAAATTTATCATATGGCATTCGACATTGAAATGATTAAAAAGACTTACGCCGGCATGTCTGCGCGTATTGAAGCTGCCCGTAAATTATTAGGCAAGCCTTTAACTTTAGCAGAGAAAATTCTTTATTCGCATTTACATGCTGATCAAAAAGTGGGAAATTTTGAACGGGGAAAATCGTATGTAGATTTTACTCCCGATCGTGTTGCTATGCAAGATGCAACTGCACAAATGGCTTTACTACAGTTTATGCAATCGGGTCGTCCTAAAGTAGCTGTTCCTTCAACCGCACATTGCGATCATTTAATTACAGCAAAGAATGGTGCAGCCGATGATTTAGCTTTTGCGAATACCGAAAGTAAAGAAGTATTTGATTTTTTAGGTTCTGTTTCTAATAAATACGGAATTGGTTTTTGGAAACCCGGTGCAGGAATAATTCACCAGGTGGTTTTAGAAAATTATGCTTTCCCGGGTGGAATGATGATTGGTACCGATTCTCATACCGTTAACGCGGGTGGTTTAGGAATGATTGCCATTGGTGTGGGTGGAGCTGATGCTTGTGATGTAATGGCTGGCTTAGCATGGGAATTAAAAATGCCGAAATTAATTGGTGTAAAACTTACAGGAAAACTAAGCGGATGGACAGCACCTAAAGATGTTATTTTAAAAGTAGCAGGTATTCTTACCGTAAAAGGTGGAACAGATGCCATCGTGGAATATTTTGGCGAAGGAGCAACATCAATGAGCTGTACCGGAAAAGGAACCATTTGTAATATGGGTGCCGAAATTGGCGCCACTACTTCAACTTTTGGTTATGATGCTTCTATGGAACGTTATTTAAAAGCCACAGGTCGAGCTGATGTTGCCGAATTAGCCAATGGTATAAAAGAACATTTAACTGCAGATGCAGAAGTTTATGCAGATCCAAAAAAATATTTTGATCAGGTAATCGAAATTAATTTATCTGAATTAGAGCCGCATGTAAACGGCCCTTTTACTCCCGATTTAGCGACACCAATTTCTAAATTAAAAGAAGCGGCTCTTGCAAACGGATGGCCGACAAAAATTTCGGTTGGTTTATTAGGTTCTTGTACAAACTCATCTTATGAAGATATTTCTCGTGCAGTGAGTTTGGCAAAACAGGTTTCGTCAAAAAATTTAAAAGCAAAATCAGAATATTTAATTAATCCGGGGTCAGAGCAAATACGTTTTACAATTAAGCGCGACGGCTTTTTAGATGTTTTTGAGCAAATGGGAGCGAAAGTATTTACAAATGCTTGCGGACCATGTATTGGAATGTGGGATAGAATGGGAGCCGAAAAACAAGAAAAAAATACCATCATACATTCTTTCAACAGAAACTTTGCAAAGCGTGCTGATGGAAATCCAAACACCTATGCATTTGTTGCAAGTCCAGAAATAGTAACAGCAATGGCTATTGCGGGCGATTTAACTTTTAATCCACTAACAGATTATTTGACGAATGAAAAGGGAGAAAAAGTAAAATTAGATCCTCCAACAGGAGATGAATTACCAAAAAATGGTTTTGCAGTTGAAGACGCGGGGTTTCAGGCGCCGGCTGAAGACGGAAGCAAAGTAGTTATCAATGTTTCTCCTACCAGTAAACGTTTACAATTGTTAGATCCGTTTGCTCCATGGGAAGGCGTTGATTTAAAAGGATTGAAATTATTAATAAAAGCAAAAGGAAAATGTACTACCGACCATATTTCTATGGCAGGACCTTGGTTAAAGTTTCGTGGGCACTTAGATAATATTTCTAACAATATGTTAATTGGCGCAGTAAATGCCTTTAACGAAAAAACAGATTCAGTTAAAAATCAATTAACAGGTGAGTATGCCGGTGTGCCGGTTGTGCAACGCGCATACAAAGCTCAACATATTGGAAGTGTTGTTGTAGGAGATGAAAATTACGGAGAAGGTTCTTCTCGTGAGCATGCTGCTATGGAGCCACGCCATTTAGGTGTACGTGCCGTATTGGTAAAATCTTTCGCTCGTATTCATGAAACCAATTTAAAAAAACAAGGTATGCTTGGTTTGACTTTCGCTGATAAAAACGATTACAGCAAAATTCAGGAAGACGATACCATTGATATTAATGGCTTAACTTCATTTACTCCCGGCAAACAATTAGAAATGGTTTTTAATCATAAAGACGGAAGTAAAGACACAATTAAAGTAAACCACAGCTACAACGCACAGCAAATAGAATGGTTTAAAGCAGGAGGAGCTTTAAATATCATTCGTGCGAATGTGAAGGCTTAAGCGCACTGTCATTTCGAGCGAAGTCGAGAAACTAGTAATTGCAAATTCAGGATTACAAGGACCTCGACTCCGCTCGGTCTGACAAAACACTACAAACCGCTTCAAAGATGAGGCGGTTTTTTTATTTCTTCCCCTTAAAATATTCTTTCATGGGCTCAAAGTAATGGTTCTTCCATCCGCCTTTGTATTTTGCACTTTGCCCTTTAGGAATATTTGTTTGCGTTAAGGTTAAAGTTGTTTTTCCACCTGCTTTTGGAGCAAGAGTTACTTCTAAAATAGAATCGAGGGCATCATCCGGGAATTCGTTAGTACGCCATGCCTGCACAATTTTTTTTCCTTCCTTTAAATCAATGTTTACTCCGCTTATATAACCATCCCAGGCGGTAAACTTTCCTTTTAATTTATTAGAAGAAGTAGCTTTTCCGCCTGTAAAGGCAGTATGTTCTTTGCTATTTAACCAGGTATCGTAAATTTTTTTTGGTGTTGCGGCTATTACAACCGATAATTTTAATTTGTCCATTTTAGGGTGATTTTATGAATTCCTTTAAGATATAAAAGTAAAACAAAATATTCAATATTTTCCACTAAAAAAGGATAAAAAAATTCTTGCTACAATGGCCTTACTAATTTTTTTGAAACAACGCCAAATATTTTCAATTTTTTTTTAGAAAATTTTTTACCCGGTCTGCAGCCCTTTACCAGCAAGGATTTGCCCGAGTTATTAACTTTTTTTCGTCCAATTTGTTAGTTTCGGCAATGTTAAAAACTGCCTGCAAAATGTTAATTTAATTTTTTGAAAACAGAACTATTTTCTGCTTGTTTTGTAGAACAGAAGGAAAGAAAGTTTTGGGATGATTTAAAAGCACAACAAGTTCTTTAAAAATTAAAAATATTTAACATTAAATGAATGGCAAACGTCATTCATTTTTTGTCTACACGAATAAACAATTTAGATAAAAGCATTTATGGCAACCGAACCCTTACTAACCGAGAACAAAGACAGATTCGTTCTTTTCCCAATCAAACACAACGCCATCTGGCAGATGTACAAACAAGCTGAAGCAAGTTTTTGGACTGCCGAAGAAATTGATTTGGGATCAGATATGGTTGATTGGGATAATAAACTCAACAACGACGAAAAACATTTCATTAAGCATGTATTGGCATTTTTTGCTGCGAGCGATGGAATTGTAAATGAGAATTTGGCTATTAACTTCCTAAACGAAGTGCAATACCCTGAGGCACGTTGCTTCTATGGCTTCCAGATAATGATGGAAAACATTCACTCAGAAACCTATTCTTTATTAATCGATACGTATATTAAAGACCCTATTGAAAAAGACAGGTTGTTGCATGCAATTGACACCATACCTTGCGTAAAGAAAAAAGCCGACTGGGCAATGCGCTGGATATCGAACGGCTCTTTTGCTGAGCGGTTAATTGCTTTTGCAGCCGTTGAAGGTATTTTCTTCTCAGGCTCTTTTTGCTCTATCTTCTGGCTAAAGAAACGCGGTTTAATGCCGGGTCTAAGCTTCAGTAATGAACTTATCTCTCGTGACGAAGGGTTACATTGCGATTTTGCTTGTTTGCTGTATAGCCAGCTTCAACACAAATTACCGGTTGAAAAAGTTACAGAAGTAATTACCAATGCGGTAGCTATTGAAAAAGAATTCGTGTCAGATGCCTTGCCCGTTAAGCTAATAGGTATGAATTGTGATACGATGTGCCAGTACATCGAGTTTTGTGCCGACAGGTTGCTCGTGTCTCTTGGCTGCCCTAAATTTTACAATGCGGGCAATCCTTTCCCTTTTATGGAAATGATTTCATTGCAGGGTAAAACAAACTTCTTCGAAAAACGCGTGGCCGAATATCAAAAAGCCGGCGTGATGAATAAGGACAATGCACAGAATAACGTGTTTAAGCTGGACGAAGATTTTTAACCATTAATCTTATTCCGTAAGGAACCCCTATGGGGCAATTAATCAATGATAGCCAGGGGTACAGCCTCGTATGGGGCAACTGGTCTTAAAAAACAGGGAAAGAAAGAAATTAAAAAGCGATTGTTAATAGAATAAAAAACAGTATTAAAAAAAGGGTGATTCCGGAATTAAATTGCAATTCCAATTCACTCAGTAAAAACTCAAAAAACCAAAAGGTATGTTCGTAATTAAAAGAGATGGCACCACAGAGACGGTTAAGTTTGACAAAATAACCGCACGCGTACAAAAACTTTGCTACAGTTTAGATTCGGCACACGTCGAATCAATTAAAGTAGCAATGAAAGTTATTGAAGGGTTGTACGACGGTGTTACAACTACTGAGTTAGATAATTTAGCTGCAGAAACCGCTGCTTCATTAACAACCAATCATCCTGATTACGCAATTTTAGCATCGCGTATCGCAGTTTCTAACTTACATAAAAATACTACCAAGTCTTTTTCAAAAACTATTCACGATTTATATAATTACCTGGATCCTAAAACCGGACAAAAAGCATCGCTTATTGCTGATGATGTGTATGAAATAGTAATGGCTAATGCACAAACATTAGACTCTTCTATTATATATGACCGTGATTTTGGTTACGATTATTTTGGTTTTAAAACTCTTGAGCGTTCATACCTTTTAAAAATGAACGGTAAAGTTGCCGAGCGTCCGCAACACATGATTATGCGTGTGGCTGTCGGTATTCATAAAGAAGATATTACTGCTGCATTAGAAACTTATAATTTAATGAGTGAGCGCTGGTTTACGCATGCAACACCAACATTATTTAATGCGGGTACACCAAAACCACAAATGAGCTCTTGCTTTTTATTACAAATGCAGGACGACAGCATCGACGGAATTTACAATACACTTAAACAGTGCGCAAAAATTTCTCAGAGCGCAGGTGGTATCGGCATCAATATTCATAACATACGTGCTACAGGTTCTTATATTAAAGGAACCAATGGGTCTTCAAATGGAATTATCCCAATGCTTAAAGTATTTAACGAAACAGCACGTTACGTTGATCAAGGTGGTGGAAAACGTAAAGGTTCCATAGCAATTTATATTGAGCCATGGCATGCAGATATTTATCAATTTTT
>CAZZEI010000033.1:0-21254 GCA_964653165.1 uncultured Flavobacteriaceae bacterium
TCGACTTTCAAGTTTCCCCCTTTGAAGGGGGACGTCCGCAGGACGGGGGGATGTCTCTTTTCGAAAAAGTTCTTTTGGTTTCTAAGCAATGGGGAACAGAAGAAAATATGATGTACGTTATTGGAGCAACAAAAGCTATCTGGTTGCAAAAAGTACGCGAAATAATTCCGAATAATTTTTTATTAATCCCGGGAGTTGGTGCACAAGGTGGAAGTTTAGAAGAAGTTTGCAAATACGGTTTAACAAAAGATATTGGTTTGCTCATAAATTCATCGCGACAAATTATTTTTGCCTCTAACAAAGAAGATTTTGCAGTGCGTGCTGCTGAAGAAGCTGCAAAGATGCAGAAAGAGATGATGCAGTATCTCTAATTTCTTTTCTTATAAATTCTTCCCAAAACAACGTATAGCTACGTCAATTGTAAAAATAAGAACTTTGCCGTCTTTTATAGTGTTTACAATAACGCCGTAACTAGTATCATTGAAAGGAGCACGATGAACCACTTCCACAGAATTTAAAAAATACCATTCTTCATTCTTCAAATTTCGTGCACGTTTCTCATCATAAATTAATTTATATTCTTCGTAGATGGTATTTGCTTCTTTCAATTCCATAGATAAAATACTATTATAAGCTCCCCTGCATTGAACTATTCAAAGTTAGACTTTTTAAAGCCTTGGAGAACTTTACCTGTAACCCACAAACTAATAATTTGACAACTAATACCAATTACAAATATAAAATAGTCCAATCAAATGGTATAATAGCGAGCTAAATCCATAAAAATATTGGCCTAAAATATATTTTGCCGCGCTATAAGACCAGCACTTTATTACTTTCTTCTCTTTTCATTATTTTGTGAAGATAAAATGACTGCGTTGAAATATCATTTTTTTATGACTTATCAAATCTCCCCCGCCTCTACTTGTCTGATTGCAATTTCAATTAATTTATCGTCGCCATCAGTAGGGTCGTATTCCTGTTTCATGGTAGAGCCAAAAAGTACAGCTAAACTTTGCCACATAAATACCGTAAAGTTTCCCCGCATTTCTTTTACAATGGTATAAGTTGTTTTTCCGGTTTCGCGGTCAATTAATTTCATTAAAATTCTTCCCTGATTAATTGATAAATCTTTTAACTCAGCACTAAATTCCTTTTGCAATTCTTTTTCGCATATTTTTAAATAAGTACTGCGCACTTTTTCATTGGGCATTTTTGCAAGTATGAGGTCATACTCTTTCAACTTTGCAGCTGCAAGTATTGCATACGGATAAACTATTTTAACGTTGTATTTAATACGTGTCCACGCTGCGTATCTTCTACGGGTTGCCAATGGCATTTCGGTAGCAACCGTAACCGCAGGCAACCAAACCCAGGGCATAGTATCTCCATTAAGTATAATACCATGTAACACATACCCTTTATCCGTTTTGCTTAAATAATATTCAGACTCTGCTTCTATATTATTCTGAGAAAAAGTCAACGAAGGAAAAGTAAAAAAAATTGCCACTAAGGCTCTAAGAAGCCAAGAAACACTAAAAGAACTTTGTGAAACTTTGTGTTTTTGTGTTTTTGTGGCAAAAAAGGTAATGCAACATGAAGAATGAGAATTTTTTTTTATGAAAGGATTGCCTGACATGGCATACGTTTATATTAATAACTATAAAACGAAAAAGTAACCCGTGTTATTGTTCAAAACGGTTAGCTTTCCATTTTGACTTAGCAACAATTCCATTACTATGTTTAGCAAGTTTTGTGCCGTTTTCAGTGATAATTGACCCCAAAAGCGCTGCTATCTCAGCTTCTTCAGGGTTTTGCTTGTCAAGCATTTCGGGTTTAAAGTGGTCCTTAATAAAATTTGTGTCAAATTTTCCACTTACAAATGCTTCATGCTTCAAAACAAACGAACAAAAATCAAGTGTAGTTGAAACTCCGGTAATTATATATTCATCAATAGCTCGCAACATTCTTTGTATCGCCTCTTCCCTATTTTTCCCATGCACAACAAGTTTAGCAATCAATGGGTCGTAATAAATCGGAATGTCCATACCTTCCTCAAAACCATCATCCACACGAACTCCGGTTCCTTTAGGTATTCTATAGGTTACCAACTTACCAATATCAGGTAAAAAATTATTTCTCGGGTCTTCGGCACAAACACGAACTTCAATTGCATGTCCGTTTATTTTTAAATCCTCCTGCTTAAAAGAAAGTTTTTCTCCTCGGGCTACTTTTATTTGCTCTTTTACTAAATCCAAGCCGGTTATCATTTCTGTAACAGGATGTTCTACCTGCAAGCGCGTATTCATTTCCAGAAAATAAAAATTCATTTTTTCATCTACTAAAAACTCAACCGTGCCAACCCCACTGTAGTTACAAGCCTTAGAAACAGCAACCGCGCACTCCCCCATTTTTTTACGAATTTCGGGTGTTACAACTGCCGAAGGGGCTTCTTCAATAACTTTTTGATGTCTGCGCTGAATACTACATTCTCTCTCGAAAAGATAAACCACATTTCCATGGTTATCAGCCAGAATTTGAATTTCTATGTGTCGTGGACCGGAAACAAATTTCTCAATAAAAACTGCGTCATTGCCAAAAGCAGATTTTGCCTCACCCATTGCCATTCGCATTTGCTCTTCTATATCTTCTATTTTTTCAACCAGTCGCATTCCTTTTCCGCCACCACCCGCCGAAGCTTTAATTAACAAGGGAAAGCCGGTTGCTTTAGCCACACGTACTGCCTCAGGCAAATCTTTTAATGCTCCGTCGCTACCCGGAACCATTGGTACATTGTACTTTTTAGCCGTTGCTTTAGCCGAAAGCTTATCGCCCATCATCTTCATTGCCTCCGGACTTGGACCAATAAAAGTAATTCCTGCCTTCTTTACAGAAGCAGCAAAATCTGCATTCTCCGATAAAAATCCGTATCCCGGATGTATGCCGTCTACGCCCAATTTCTTTGCTACTTCAATAATTTTTTCGCCACACAAATAACTTTGATTACTTGGTGGAGGGCCAATACAAACAGCCTCATCGGCATATTTTACAAAAACTGCGTTACGGTCGGCTTCACTAAAAACAGCAACGGTTTTTATGCCCATTTCTTTGGCGCTGCGCATTACACGAAGGGCTATTTCTCCTCTGTTTGCTACTAAAATTTTTTTCATAGTAATTATCGGCTAATTTACTGGTTTTTGGCCTGATTTTGGTTAATTCTTTTCACATTTATTATAATTTGATCGCTTAAAAATTGGTCTTAAGTAAGGAATTTCTTATACTTTTGTCTCTTAAATTCTAACAATGAAAAAGCTATTTTTTGCTATATTTTTATTTTCCTGCTCTTTGATATTTGGTCAGCTACAATCTGATACTGCAAACAAAGCAATCGACAACTGGTTTAATCTCGACATCGGCGCAAACTACGTTAACGGTGTTAGCACAGAAAAAACGTATACTGAATTATTGAATGGAAAAAAATCTACAACCGTTATCGTTGGCGTTATTGACAGCGGAGTTGATTTTAACCATGAAGATTTAAAAGATGTAATGTGGACCAATACGAAAGAAATTGCGGGTAACGGAATTGATGATGACAAGAACGGATACATTGATGATATACACGGTTGGAATTTTTTAGGTGGTAAAGACGGAAAAAATGTAGAAAAGGAAACTCTTGAACTAACCCGTTTGCTTCGTGAATTAAAACCAAAATACGATGGAAAGGATGAAAAAACAATTGAATCATCTCAGAAAAAAGAATATAAATTTTACGTAGAGTTAAAAGAAGTATACGAGAAAAAAACAAACAGTGCACAAGGGCAACTTACGCAACTTAAATTTGTAAACGATATGTTTGTTTCACTAAATCTTGCGATTAAAGAAGAGCTGAAAGTGGATTCTGTAAAGTATCCCGAAATTGAAAAATATACAGCAAAAGATAAAAAAGAAGAGCAATTAGTTAACTACGCAAAACTTATGCTTGCCAACGATAAGGATGTTTCTTTAGATGCAATTTTAAAACAATTAACCGAAGCACTCGATCATTTCGAAAACCAAGTTAAATATAATCTTAATCTGGAATACGACCCTCGTGGAATTGTCGGTGATGATTACAAAAACAGCAATGAAAAATTTTACGGCAATAATGATTGTAATGGCCCAAGTAGTTTACATGGCACACATGTTGCAGGTATAATTGGTGCAAACAGAACAAATAATATTGGAATGAAAGGCGTAGCTGATAACGTGCGTATTATGGCAATTAGGGCAGTGCCGGAGGGCGATGAACGCGACAAGGATGTTGCCAACGCAATTATTTATGCCGTTGATAATGGAGCAAAAGTAATAAATATGAGTTTTGGAAAAATGTTTCCCTATGATAAAGCTGTAGTAGACAGAGCCGTAAAATATGCATCAGAAAAAGATGTTTTAATTGTTCATGCAGCGGGTAATGATGGGGTTGATATTGATAAAAAAGTCCATTACCCTTGTAAAAAATTCGCCAACGGAAAAAATGCAAAAAACTGGATTGATGTTGGTGCATTGAGCTGGAAGAAGAATGAAAATATTCCTGCATCCTTTTCTAACTACGGCGAAGAAACCGTTAATGTATTTGCACCAGGTGTAGACATATACTCTACCAAAAATGGCGGCGGATACGTAAACTTAAGTGGTACAAGTATGGCTTGCCCGGTTACCGCCGGTGTTGCGGCTACAATACGCTCTTATTACCCTAACCTAACTGCTATACAAGTAAAAAAAATAATTGAAAAATCAGCCATTACTGTGTATAAAGAAAATCAGGTAAACATACCCGGTGGAAAGGAAATACCTTATGTAGTTAAAAAAGGAGATTCAGTTAAAAGCTTGTGTTCTAAATACAAAACAACAGAAGCAGAATTTAACCTGGATAACCCGGGCGCAAAAGCAGGTTTAAAAGAAGGGCAAGAATTATCTTTTAAAGAAAAAGTTGAATTTGAAGAGCTTTCTACAACAGGCGGGTTGGTTAATTTGTATAAGGCCATACAAATGGCAGAAAAAATGAGCAAATAACTTTTGTAAGATTAATATGTGGCGTTTAACTTTAGTTTACTTTTTGTTTTTTCAGCTCTGCTTTTTAAATGCTGCCTTTGCACAAACGTATACTCCTTCTAAAATTGAAAAGACAATTAATGGAAAGAAATTCTACATTCATAAAGTAGAAAAAAGCCAAAGTCTTTACGGTATTGCCAAACTCTACAGTGTTGATTTAAATGCGTTGATAATAGAAAACCCGGAAGCAATTGATGGAATAAAAACACATCAGGAACTAAAAATACCCATCGAAAAACCAAAACAAGCTATTGTTACTGTTGCTGATTTTGAAAAATACATTACACACAATGTTGTAAAAGGAGAAACAGTTTACAGTATTTGTTACAAATACCAAATTACCAACGAACAATTATTGACACTTAACCCTGATGTAAGAAATGGATTAAAAGATGGGGCCGTTTTAAAAATTAAAGAAAAGAGTAAAACAGTTACAACAAATACGGTAACCACACAAACTACAACTGTACAAACTAACACTACAATCGCTGTTGTTATTCCAAATGATAGTTTACCTGCAATTGCTATTAACAAGCCCAAAAAGACCAGTTATAACGTTGGTGTTTTTCTTCCTTTCCTTTTAAAGGAAAGTGAGTTATTAAATATAGATGAACTTATTGTAAACAAACAAAATTTCCCGCCCTCACAGCAACTTGCTATAGATTTTTACGAAGGACTTCAACGGGCAGCGGATTCTTTAAAGTCAAGTGATTTTAGTGTCAATTTTAAAATATATGATGTTGGAGAAAAAGATTCCTTCTCGGTTTTAAAATATGTTAAAGACGAAAACTTCAAGAACCTCGATTTAATAATTGGCCCATTATATAATTCATCTTTTAAAATCATTTCTACCGAAGCAAAAAAATTACAGATACCCTGTATATCACCACTAACGCAACAGAATAAAGTTTTATTTGACAATGCCTTTACAAGCAAAACAACACCTTCAAATAGCAACTTATTACAGGGTCTCGCTAATTTTTGTTTAGATTCTTTGTATTCACAAAACTTAGTTTTAATAAATTCCGGTGTATCAAAAGATCAGGCAAACATAAAATCTTTTAAACGTGATTATAATGAGAAACTAATTTTAAAAAATTTAAATGACACTTTACCGGAGGTCCGGGGAATTAACGGAGCGAAAAGCTTATACAAAGCTGATAAACTAAATTATTATGTTGTGCTTACAGAAAACGAAGTTTTTGTTTCTGATTTTGTAACGCATCTTAATATGTTTGCAGACAAAAAAGAAAATATACGCGTAATAGGTTTACGGAAATGGTTAACCCTAGATAATCTTGACCTGGAATACCTCAATCGTTTTGGCTTTATTTTTCCTGCTGCCTATTTCATTGATAACGATGATGCTTTTATAAAAAAAATAAACACCTGGTACCGACAAAAATATTATACTGATGCAGGAGATTATTATTACTATGCTGCTGAGACCGGTTTATATTATTTTAATCTCTTAAAAACAACCGGACCGTCTTTTTGTATTGTGCTGGATGATTTTCCAAAAAATGGAAACGTTATAAATTTTGACTTCTTTCATCCAAACAATACTACAGGTTTTGAAAACCGTGCCGTGCAAATAATCCGTTACAACGATTATAAATTAAAAAAAGCTAATTAAAATGCCAATTCGAGAAGATATAACTGCCTGGCTACAAATTTTGCAAAGTTCTATTTGCGATGCACTCGAAAAAGAAGATGGTAACGCCAAATTCACAAAAGAAGAATGGACTCGCGCAGAAGGCGGTGGAGGAATAACGCGCGTTATTGCAAACGGAAATATAATTGAAAAAGGCGGTGTAAATTTTTCTGCGGTGCATGGTGAGACTCCTGCTTTTTTACTTACTGAGAAAGAACATGCGCTAACACAATCTACACAGAGCAATACAACATTTTACGCAACCGGAGTTTCTATTGTTATTCATCCTTCAAGCCCAATGGTACCGATAATACACATGAACATTCGTTACTTTGAAATGAGCACTGGTGTGTATTGGCTTGGTGGCGGAATAGATTTAACGCCATTTTATGTAAATGAGGAAGATGCAAAATATTTTCATCAAACATTAAAAAAAGTGTGCGATAAACATCATGCAAATTATTATAGCAAATTTAAAATGTGGGCCGATGATTATTTTTTCATAAAACACCGTAATGAAACACGAGGCATAGGCGGAATATTTTTTGACAAACTTAATTCAGATAGTGAAATGCCCTTTAGAAAAAATTTAGCGTTTTGGAGAGAAGTGGGAGAAACTTTCGCTCCACTGTACGTAGAATTAATGAACAGAAATAAAAATCTCACATACACCGATACCGAAAAACAATGGCAATTACTTCGTCGTGGTCGTTATGCCGAATTTAATTTAGTCTACGATAAAGGAACCAAGTTTGGTTTAGAAACAAACGGCAGAATAGAATCTATTTTAATGAGCCTCCCTCCTCTTGCATCATGGCAATATGATTTTAAACCTCAGCCGGGAAGTAAAGAAGAAAAAACACTTTCTCTTTTGAAAAAGGGGATTGATTGGGCGTAGATAATCCGACAAATACATAAACACAGAGGACGCGGAGCGGAAGCACAGAGTATGTAAAGAGAAAAATTATGTCAGCACGCTAACGCGAAACCATTTGTTAGCAATAGTACATTGTTGTCTACAGTGAAATGAATAGTCTACGGAGAAATTACCTATCCGTAATTATTATTTTGTCAGTATAGATTTTATTTTCTTCCGTCAGGCGTAGGAAATACAGCCCGCATGGAAGATTGTCGCGAGAGAAAGTAACTGTACTTCCCGAAATATTTTTTATTTGCTTAACTGTCTGTCCCAAACAATTTTCCACTGTGAGAATTGCGTTTTGAAAAAAATTGTCTGACTGCAAAGTTGTCTTATCAGAAAATGGATTAGGAAAAACTGAAGTGGATATTTTCTCACTAATTTCATTAATTGTGTTTACATAACACAAACCGATCGTTTGTACCGGAACGTTACTACTGGTATTATTTCCATTTCCAAGTTGACCTACAATATTGCTCCCCCAACCCCAGACTGTTCCGTTTTGTTTTAGGGCACCAGATCCTCCTGAAATGGCTATGACACCTGTGAGTCCAGTAACTTGAATTGGAATATTACTATCGGTATTATTTCCGTTTCCAAGTTGACCATTGTTATTTCTTCCCCAAGCCCAAACCGTGCCATCATTTTTCAAAGCAAGAGAGTGAATATATCCTCCGGCAATAGAAATCACTCCTGTGAGTGAACTTACTGGCACGGGAAAATTGCTGTTTATATTGTTTCCATTTCCAAGTTCACCAAAGCTATTGTATCCCCAAGCCCAAACCGTGCTGTCATCTTTTAGCACAAGAGAATGAGCCCCGCCTCCTGAAATGCCAATGATATTTGTGAGAGATAATATCTGCACTGGAACATTACTGTCAGTGTTTGTTCCATTTCCAAGCTGACCATTATTATTTAATCCCCAAGTCCAGACCATTTTATCATTTTTTAGGGCAATAGAATGAAGCGATCCTGGTCCTGCTGCAATGGCGATAATTCCTGTGAGTCCGGTCACCTGCACTGGAACATTGCTATCGGTGTATGTTCCATTTCCAAGTTCACCTTCGTAATTGGTTCCCCAAGCCCAAACTGTTCCGTCATTTTTAAGGGCAAGCGAATGAAATGCGCCTGCAGTTATGGCAATAATTCCTGTAAGTCCAGTTACTTGCACAGGAACATTACTATTGGTGTTTGTTCCGTTTCCAAGTTCACCGTCTAGATTAAATCCCCAAGCCCAAATTGTGCAATCATTTTTCAAGGCAAGTGAATGATAATTTCCTCTTGCTATTGCCGTGATACCTGTAAAAGATAATATCTGCACAGGAACATTGCTGTCTATATTATTTCCATTCCCAAGTTGACCACTAGAATTCAGTCCCCAGGTTCGTACAGTGTTATTATTGCAAACGGCAAGGCTGTGCCCTCCTCCAAATGAAATTGTTTGCGCATTGGTCAGTTTATGCGTGATTGTCAGTATAAACGTAAACGTCAAAATGATTAAATATTTTTTCATTGTATTGCTTAACTGTCAAGATACAAAATTGCTGTCAAACGTTGAATTGTATTTGTGCATTATTGCTAACTCTGTGTATCCTCTCAGTGTTATCTGTGTTTAGCTGTATTCACACAACTACAAAAAAAACTCTGTGTTTCTCTGTGCTTCAGCTCAGTGCCCGCTGTGTTGAAAATGGATTACCTCACAAGGTTTACCTGCCCATGAAACAAACGACTTTTCCCAAAGACGTCTCTTACTGATCCTTTATAAATGTAAGTATCTTCCAGCGCATCCTTACCTTTATAAGTACCATTCCATGATTTATCAATATTGTCTATTTTAGTTACAAGTTGACCCCATCTATCGAAAACAGACATTTCAAACGAGCTGATAAAAGTTCCTTCTGCTCCAAAAAAATCATTTTTTCCATCACCATTAGGTGAAAAAGCATTCGGAATATATAAGGTAATATAATCAGTAACCTTAATTGGCTCCACAACTGTGTCTTTGCAACCATTTGCACTGGTAAAATAATACGTAGCGTAATATGTGCCGTATTGTGCAAACACATGCAAAACACTTTGCGCGATAATTAAATTTCCGTCAGATAATAATCCTGTATCTAAACTCCAACCGGAACTTGGTGTAATAGTTATTCCAATGTTATCGCCTGCAGTTATTTCTCCTTGCGGATTTGTACTGAAATTAGTGAATAAAATATCATCTATGTTATTAACGCTAACTGTAATTAAATCCTGACAGCCATAAAAATCTGTAACCTGTGCTACATAACTGCCGCTTGGTAAACCGCTAACTGTTTGTGTAGTTTTAGGAGGAGTAGTGTTCCATAAATATTGATATGGTGCTGTGCCGGTTGCGGAAACAAAAACTGTTCCTGTACTATTAAAACATCTTTCGGGTGTAGCGCTTGCTGCTAATGGCAAACCTACTGTAGTACCTACGGTTTGAGTATACTGTTTAATACACCCTTTAGAATCAGTTATAGTCAATGAATAAGTACCGGGTATTACATTACTTAAATTCTGTGTAGTTTGTATCGGCGTACTATTCCAACTGTAAGAATAAGGCGGTGTGCCTCCATTAACTGATGCAATCGTTACAACACCGGTTGGACTACCACATTTTGAACTGGTAACTGCAAAAGGACCTGCAGCAAGTACTGTAGGTTGAGTAATAGTTAAGGTTGTTGTTTGTGTACATCCATTATTATCTGAAACTGTACATGTGTAATTTCCTAACGGGAGATTTATTGCTGTTTGCGTATTTTGATTCGGACTTGTATTCCATGAATATGTAAAGATACTTGTGCCGGGAGTTCCAATTGTTACAGATCCGGCTCCGTTATTTCCACCAAAGCAAGCCACATTAGTAGGTGTATTTGCAGAAACTGTCCACCCACCATTTTGTAAATTTACTGTTGCAGCTACTGTAACAGTACAACTATTTACATCTGTAATTACAACCGTGTAAGTACCCGCTACTATATTCGCAGCAGTTTGAGTATTTTGAACAGGACTTGTATTCCATACATAAGAAAAAGGTGCTGTTCCTCCGCTTAATACATTTACAGTTGCATTACCATTTGCACTTGAACAGGTTGAAGGCGTTGTACCGGTACTAAGTTGCATTGGAGCCGGATTTACCAATGTTACTGTTGCTGTTTTAACACATCCCGCGTTATCAGTTACAGTTACAACATACCCAATTGCAGAAGAAAGATTACTTGCTGTTAATGTAGTTTGAACAGGGGCAGTATTCCATGATGTTGAATAAGGAGCAGTCCCACCTGTAATATTTACTGTAGCTGTACCATTTGAACCATTATTACAAAAAGGATTTTGCTGCGTGGTTGTTAAATTTAAAGTACTCCCTGTACTTCCAACTACTGCCGTTACTGTTTGGGTTAGTAGTCCGCAACTTAAATTTAAACCAACAACACAGGTATATGTTCCGGGTGATAATCCGGTTAGTGATGCAGTTGTTGCCCCACCAGGTGTCCAAGAATATGTTATTGCGCCTGTATAACTTGTAACTGTTGCTGAAGCTGTACCTGTGTTACCACTACAATTTGCAGGTGTTGCAGTTGCTGTAACAGCAGGAGCGTTTTGGCAACTAACTGCATTCCCTCCAATAAACACACCCGAATCGTATGCTTCATCACCCGCATCGGCAATACCTATTTTCATATGATATGTTGAGCAGGGTGTTACTGATTTTGTGGATGTAATGGGAATAGTATAACCATCGTATGCAATATCAGCATTAGGACTTGTATAATTATCTACGAAATAAGCTGCATTGGTAGTAGCGTTTACATTATTAATTGAAACAGGTACCAAATTAGGAAGTGTACCCATGTTATAAGAGGTATAATTTCCACCACCAGGGTTTGGACCGGTAAGAAAAATTCCGAACCCATCATTAAAAGTTGAATTTACAAACATGGGGTATTCTTCAGAGCCAAAAGCGAAAGTTATGCTTATGCTGCTGCATATAGGGACAAAATCAAATTCAAGTACGCAAACATCATTAGTGGCAAGTGGTTCAATATTCATTAAATCGGGGTCGTTAACTGTATTACCGTTTAATACATTACAGAAATAAAGACCTGCATTATCGGCATCGGCTGCCGCGCCGGTAGTTAAAATTATTCCCCCATTTATACCCAGGTTTCCTCCGGTATATGAAAATGTACCCGAAGCACCATTAGCACAATTAATACTTGCATTTGATATGGTAACTCCGTTTCCGGCAATAGTTTGAGCCAATGTATTTGCAACACCGGTAGCGGTTACATTTAACTGAGAAAAAGACAAAAAAGGAAGGCATATAAATGCTAACCATATATTGCTTTTTAGTTTCATAGGCAGTATTTAATCATAAAGGTACGAAAAAAGAGACTTTACCTTAATCTCTTACTGAACAATTTGTTGCTAAAATTAGGTTCCCAACACAACAAAATTTGCCCTTATCTATATAGACGGGCTAAAAGCTAATTTGGTTGGGTATAAAGAAAAAAAAACGACTTAGGCCTCTACCTTCTTCTGAGAACGCTTTCTTTCATTCTCCTCAAGAATAATTTTACGAAGTCGTAATGAGAGTGGAGTAATTTCTACGTACTCATCAACAGCTATATATTCCATAGCTTCTTCTAAAGAAAACTTTATAGGCGGTTGTATGCGCATCTTCTCATCGGTACCGGAAGCACGCATGTTGGTTAATTTCTTTTCTCCACAAATGTTTATTACTAAATCATCCGGACGAATATGTTCTCCAACTACTTGTCCGGGATAAACTTCTTCGCCCGGGTTAATGAAAAACTTTCCTCTGTCTTGTAATTTATCAATACTATAAGCAACAGAAGTCCCTTTTTCTTTAGAGATAAGTACTCCGGCTATACGTTGTGCAATATGTCCTTTCCATGGTTCAAAAGCTTTAAAGCGATGTGCCATAATTGCCTCTCCGGCAGTGGCCGTTAAAATATTATTACGTAAACCAATAATTCCACGAGCAGGAATTTCAAATTCCATGTGTATTAAATCTCCCTTTGGTTGCATAACAAGCATATCACCTTTGCGCTGAGAAACTAAATCAATTACACGACTTGATGTTTCTTCTGGGGTATCGATAGTTAAAACCTCAATAGGCTCGCATTTTTTTCCGTCAATTTCCTTTACGATTACCTGCGGTTGTCCAATTTGTAATTCGTACCCTTCGCGGCGCATGGTTTCAATTAAAATTGACAAGTGTAAAATACCACGACCATAAACCAAATACGAATCGGGAGAGTTTGTATCTTCCAAACGCATAGCCAGGTTTTTCTCTAACTCTTTATAAAGTCTGTCGCGCAAGTGGCGAGATGTTACAAATTTTCCATCTTTACCAAAAAACGGTGAAGTATTGATTGTAAACAACATACTCATGGTTGGTTCATCAATAGGAATAACTGGTAAACCTTCCGGGTTTTCAACATCGGCAACTACATCACCGATTTCAAATCCTTCAATTCCTGTAAATGCACAAATATCTCCGGCGGTAACTTCGGCAACTTTTACCTTACCTAATCCGTCGAAAATAAATAGTTCTTTAACCCGTGACTTAACAATGCTACCATCGCGTTTTACAACAGATACAAACATATTTTCCTTAATCGTCCCACGATATACGCGTCCGATAGCAATACGCCCTATAAAAGAAGAATAATCCAAAGAGGTTATTTGCAATTGTAATGTTCCCTCGCGACGAGGCGCTTCAGGTATTTTATCTAAAATTACATCGAGCAAATGGGTAATATCTGTTGTTTGCGTTTTATAATCGGGCCCCATCCATCCGTGTTTAGACGAACCATAAACAGTTGGGAAATCTAATTGATCTTCGGTAGCATTTAAGTGAAAGAACAAATCAAAAACCGCATCGTGCACTTCATCGGGGCGACAATTTGGTTTATCTACTTTATTTATAACAACAATTGCTTTTTTACCTTGAGATATTGCTTTTTGTAAAACAAAACGAGTTTGTGGCATTGGTCCTTCAAAGGCATCTACCAATAACAAAACTCCATCTGCCATATTAAGAACACGCTCTACTTCTCCGCCAAAATCAGCGTGACCGGGAGTGTCAATAATATTAATTTTTGTACCCTTATACATTACCGAAACGTTTTTGGCAAGAATGGTTATTCCGCGCTCGCGTTCAAGGTCGTTGTTATCTAATATAAGTTCTCCTGTTGCCTGGTTTTCTCTGAAAAGGTTGCAAGTGTGCAAAATTTTATCAACCAAAGTAGTTTTACCATGGTCAACGTGGGCAATGATGGCAATGTTTTTAATGTTCATAGTGTTTTTTAAATCGGGCGCGAAGATACTAAATAAACTACTAATTATAAGCTACTTATTGCGAATTTGCCATTTATAAAAGACAAAGTACGATTTACGAGGCACGAATAAGAAATGTTTAAATTTGTGCATGACTTATAAAATAGTAAAGTTGGAGACCATAGAGGAAATGGTAAAAATGTTGCCGCTTATCAAAGAACTTACTCCGGATGTTAAGGAAGAGGATTATAAAAGGATGCTTCTCGAAATGATTCCTCACAATTATTACAAGGTAGCTGTGTACCATGCGGATATTTTAGTTGCTGTTTCGGGTTACTGGCTTGCAACCAAGATTTACTGTGGGAAATATATTGAGATTGACAACTTTGTTGTAGCCAAAGAACACCGTTCTAAAAACATAGGTAAAATATTGATTAACTGGCTATTAGATGAAGGCAAAAGAAGTAATTGTACAACTGCTTTATTAGATGCTTATGTAGAGAATTTTAAAGCACATAAGTTTTATTACCGCGAGGGCTTTATTGCCAGAGGCTTCCATTATCTGAAGAAATTATAACACCTTAGTATTGATAAGTTTGGTCGAAATACCGAAAAAAGAGCTCTATTATACAGTATCTTTGCTCCATGGTAAAACAAACTAAACCAATGGAAGAAATTCAGCTCATTAAATTCGGTCAGCAACAACGTATTTTCATAAATACCCTGCGTCAAAGAGTAGATCAATACTTTAAAGAAAAGAAAGTTTCAAAAAACGGGAATGTAAATATGGTATTTAAAACCATTTTCATGTTTACTCTTTATATTTCACCTTATGTTTTAATCATTTCCGGTACCGTACAGTATTCCCCCTTATTGCTTTTACTATGCATATTAATGGGATTAGGCATGGCTGGCATTGGCTTGTCAGTAATGCATGATGCCAACCATGGCAGTTACTCTAAGAATTTAAAAATAAACAAGATTATGTCGTATACCACTAATTTGGTTGGCGGACATTACCTAAACTGGCAATTACAACACAATACTTTGCACCATACTTTTACCAATATTTCGGGTCACGATGAAGATATTGATGCTCCTGCTTTTTTCCTTCGTTTCTCTCCCCACTCACCGCACCGTAAAATACAGCGTTTTCAGTTTTTATACGCTTGGTTTTTTTACGGACTATTAACTATCATGTGGACAACAACCAAAGATTTTAAGCAATTGATTCGCTATAAAAAGATGGGTCTGCTTGCCACCCACAAACAAAATTTTAATAAACAATTGGTTATACTAATTGTTGCCAAAATGTTATACCATACTGTGTTTCTTTTAATACCTATGCTTGTATTACCAATAGCATGGTGGCAAATTTTAATTGGTTTCGTTGCCATGCAATTTACTGCCGGCTTACTTCTTTCAGCTGTATTTCAACCGGCACATGTAATGGAATCAACAACTTTTCCATTACCTGATAAAACAGGGAATATTGAGAATGACTGGGCAGTTCACCAATTATACACTACCGCTAATTTTGCTCCTAAAAGCAGATTATTTTCGTGGTACATTGGAGGTTTAAATTATCAGGTAGAACACCATTTGTTTCCAACTGTTTGCCATGTACACTATCGCAAAATCTCAAAAATCGTAAAGAGTACAGCGCAGGAATTCAATTTTCCTTACCTATCCGAAACTACTTTTGTAAGTGCACTTTGGTCGCATACCAAAATGCTTTGGCAATTAGGAAAAACTCCTGTTGCTGTAGCCTAAAAGAATACAGAACAAGCGAACAATTGAACATTAGAATTTAGAAATCAGAAGTAATGGGTATTTACTTCGATAAGTTCAGTTCCGTGCACTTCAATTGTTCTTCATTCATTTGTATTGGCAAGATATACCAACATTTTAAATAAATTTAGTATACCTACTCAAATATTTTCGTGTTACCTTCGTTGCTATAACAAAAACTGTTTATGGATAAGATAACTTTGCTTTGGGCCGATGATGAAATTGAGTTGTTGAAACCCCATGTATTATTTCTTCAGCAAAAGGGCTATGAAGTAAGTACAGCCTGTAGCGGAGATGAAGCACTTGATCTTATTAAAGAAAAAAACTTTGATGTTGTATTGCTGGATGAAAACATGCCGGGATTATCAGGTTTAGAGACATTATCCCGCCTTAAATCAATGCGAAGTGAGATTCCGGTGATAATGATTACCAAAAGCGAGGAAGAGTACATTATGGATGACGCTATAGGCTCTAAAATTGCTGATTACCTGATTAAACCGGTTAACCCGAATCAAATACTTCTTTCACTTAAAAAAACTTTAGATAACCGCCGTTTAGTAGGTGAAAAGACAAATACTTCGTACCGTCAGGCATTTCAGGAAATAAGTACGCTTCTTAATTCTGATTTAGATTATAAAGAGTGGTGCGAGCTTTACAAGAAAATTGTCTTTTGGGAATTAGAAATTGATAAATCTTCAGATAAAAGCATGTTGGAAATTGTGCGCATGCAAAAACTCGAAGCCAACACACGCTTTTGCAAATTTATTGAGACGCATTATGTTGACTGGTTAAACGGAAAAATTAAAAATCCGCCAACTATGTCGCACACCCTCATAAAAAACAAACTTATCCCTGAATTAGAGAAAAACGAAAGTGTATTTTTTATCTTGATTGATAATCTGCGTTACGATCAATGGAAAGTAATACAACCCATACTTTCTGAAATGTATAAAACAGAAAGTGAAGAATTGTATTATGCCATTTTACCAACGGCAACGCAATATGCACGCAACGCTATTTTTGCCGGATTAATGCCTGCTGAAATTGAAAAACGATTTCCTAAAATGTGGCTGAATGATGAAGATGAGGGTTTGAAAAATCAGTTTGAAGAGCCATTGATGCAGGAGCAACTGAAGCGTTTGGGCAAGAATATAAAAATGAGTTATACCAAAATTACCAATAACGCTGCAGGAAAACGATTATCAGATAACATCAATAATTTATTACAAAATAAATTAAATATTATTGTCTACAATTTTGTTGATATGCTTTCTCATGCGCGCACCGATATGGAAGTGATTCGCGAACTAGCAGATGATGAACCTGCGTACCGCTCCATTACAAAATCTTGGTTAGAGCACTCTCCCCTGCTCGAAATAATTAAACAGTTGGCAGAGAAGAAAATTAAAATTGTTATCACTACCGATCATGGTACAGTAAATGTAAAAGACCCTGCCAAAGTTGTGGGTGACAGAAACGTAAACACCAATCTGCGTTACAAGACAGGCAAAACGCTCGATTACAATAAAAAAGATGTGTTTGAGATAAGAAACCCGCATGATGCTTATTTACCTAAACAACATGTTAGTTCTGTTTATATATTTGCAAAAGAGTACAAGTTCTTTGCTTACCCTAATAATTACAACCACTATGTAAATTATTATAAAAATACATTTCAGCATGGTGGCGTTTCATTAGAAGAAGTATTAATTCCTTATTTAACTTTAAGTGCAAAATAAAATGAGAATCTTTTTTATTTCTTTAATTACTATTTTCAGTTTGCAATCCTTCGCACAATTTCAGGAGGGATTTAATAATGAAGAAGCGAGAGACATGATTGCCATTTGCAACAGCTTTCCATTTTTAGATTTATATGATGATGTGGATATTATTCCTCCCGGTTACACAAAAAAATATACATCCGGTACTTTTGGTATGGATAACAAATATCAGATTTACACAAAAGGAAAAGTTGCCGTAATTAATTTACGAGGTTCCAACGATAAAAAAGCAAGTTAGTTAGAAAATATTTATTTTGCTATGATACCGGCAACAGGAGTAATGAAAATTTCGGGAAAAGAATTTAAATACCGCTTTGGCAAAGATGAAGATGCCGCTGTGCATGCCGGTTACGCTTTAGGAATTGCTTATTTACATGAAGATCTTATTTATAACATCAACAACTTAAATAAAGAAGGTATTTATCATTTTATACTTACGGGGCATAGTCAGGGTGGCGCATTAGCTAATATGCTAAGAGCTTATCTTGAAAATTTAAATCATGATGAGGTTTCTAAAAAGAATAAATATAAAGTTTATACATTTGCTGCGCCTTTGGCAGGTAACGCAAAATTTGCCAAAGAATACAATGGCCGTTTTGCCGAAAATAAAAGCAGTTACAATATTATAAATCCTGCTGATCCAATACCTACACTACCCCTTACTTATGATGATTCTACTACCCTGTCAGGTAATTTAAAAACTTTGCTTTTCGATAAAAAACATTTTAGTTTTAAAAAGGTTATTTCAAACGGAACGGCCAATTTTTTTGAAAATAGTCTAATTCACGTTGCAGGTGCATTGGGCGCAAGAACATCTACGCAAATAGCAAAAGATCTTGGCCCTGCCACAATACCTCCTTACGTTAAAGATATTAATTACAGCAGAGTAAATAATGTTATTGAAATAAAACCGGCTGTTTATCCGGTCATGCTTAAAGATTCTGCGCTTTACAAAAAAAAACCTAAATCAGAATTCTTTAAAAAAGATAAAAATGGGAATTATATACGTAAAGATGTAATGGCTAAAGGTACTTGGGGTTTTCAGCAAAAACCTTATAATTATTACGTTACCATTTTAGAAATGTATTTTCCGGAAGAGCATAAAGCCTTGAAGAAAAAGTATTTGAAGGAGAATTTATAATACATTGCCACAAAGCAGTAAGGCACCAAGAAACACTAAGAATTTTTTTTGATTCGTAAGCTATAAGGATTTGTAATTTAGGTTTTGCCCTAACCTCTTCTTAAAACAATAAAATAATTTTTTTTAATCTGTGAATACAATCTGTGTTAATCTGTGGCAGAATTGTATTTTTTTAATCCACACTCATTTTAGGATGAGAAATAGTCAGTTTCTTTTCTTTCAAATTAAAAATATCACCAAAAGCCATTACGTGGACAACTAAATTTTCTATTGAAACAGGAGCACCCATCTCTACATCCGTAAGATTTGTGTCGCGCATATGAGTTCCGTCCACTAAAATAATTAAACCTGAGCCAACTGCTTCCATCTTTCTTCCTTCGGTAATTAATAGACCTGTATCCTCTCCTAATCCTATTCCTAAATTAATAGGATTGCTTGCGCATGCGTACATTAATCTGCCAATGCGACCACGTTGTACAAAGTGGGTATCAATGATTACATTATTTATAAATCCTAAACCGCCAGTAATTTTTACTTCCCCTTTTAATAATGCACCTGTGCTGCTTCCCTGATAAATCATATTATTAGAACTAGCTGCAGCTCCTGCTGATGTGCCGGAAATAACAAATGGTTCTTCCTCGTATTTTTCTAAAAGCAAGTGATGAAAAGCTGTTCCGCCAATAATAGAAGACAAACGTAATTGATCACCGCCGGTAAACATAACTATATCTGCTTTTCTTAATCTCTCAACATTGGCAGAAGAATTTGCCTCCTCGCGGTTACGCATATTTAAAACTGCAGTATTCAATACATTTAATTGCTTAAAAGCTTTAATGTACTCCTCTCCTACCTCTTCAGGAATACTGGACGCGGTTGTAATAATTTCTACTCTCGATAAACTATTTTTTGAAGATTCTTTAATGATTCTATTTAAGATTCCTTGTTCGAAAAATTTAAGTTTTTTTGGTAAATCGCTTTGGTCTTCAGAAAAGCTTCCTTTGTCAACACTACCACCTATTATTATCAATTTGCCTTTTGGAACCGTCATAGTACTAAATTATAGATACAAATCTAATCAAACAGCCCTTACAATTTTGTCTATTTCCAATTATTTTAAACACTGTTTTGTTTATATAGAAAAGAAGAGCTACATTGTAGAAAATTACGGGGTATGAAGATTGTTGATATTAAAACCATGAGAGGCCCAAATTACTGGTCTAATTACCGAAAAAAGGTAATTGTAATGCGTCTTGACTTAGAGGAATTAGAGCATTCTCCTACCAATAAAATTAACGGTTTTTCAGAGCGTTTGCAAAAGATGTTTCCTTCAATGAAATCGCATCGCTGCTCAAAAAATCATGAAGGCGGTTTTTTTGAGCGCGTAAAAGAAGGAACATGGATGGGACACGTAATTGAGCATCTTGCTTTAGAGATACAATCGCTTGCCGGTATGGAATGCGGTTTTGGCCGCACACGAGGGACCGGAACACCGGGGATTTATAACGTTGTTTTTTCTTACATGGAAGAAAAAGTTGGTTTATTCGCAGCCAAAGCTTCTGTTAAAATTGCCGAGGCTTTAATTAGCGGGGCTGAATATGATTTGGCAAATGATATTAAACTAATGCGCCAAATGCGTGAGTTAGAGCGATTCGGTCCAAGTACGGGCTCCATAGTTGATGAAGCAGTTGCAAGGGATATCCCTTTTATACGTTTAAACAAGGATTCATTAGTACAGTTAGGCTACGGAAAAAATCAAGTACGTTTTAGAGCTACCATGACAGATAGAACCAGTTCTATTTCGGTTGATTTAGCCAGCAATAAAGATGAAACCAAGCGCATGTTGATTGATGCAGCTATTCCTGTTGCAAAAGGAATGTGCATTGTAAACGAAAGTGAAGTGCATGATGCAATTTCAAATGTTGGTTTTCCTTTAGTTTTTAAACCGCTTGATGGCAATCATGGCAAAGGTGCTTCTATCAATGTAAAAACGGTTGAAGAAGCTTTATCCGCATTTGAGCACGCTAAAAAATATTCGAGAAAAATAATTGTCGAGAAATTTATTACCGGTTACGATTTCAGAATTTTAGTAATCAATCACCGTTTTATAGCTGCTGCTTTACGCGAACCCGCACATGTTAAAGGAGATGGCAAATCTACTATTCAGCAATTAATAGAAAAAGAAAACCAGGATCCTCGTCGCGGTTACGGACATGAAAATGTTCTGACAGAAATTACCATCGACAGAGAAACGCATGAACAACTTGCCAAACAAAATAAAACATTGCAAACAATTTTAAAAAATGATGAGCAGTGTTATTTAAAAGGGACTGCAAACCTGAGTACGGGCGGGACTTCTACAGATGTAACAGATATGATGCATCCACACAATATTTTTATTTGTGAAAGAATTTCACGCGTAATAGGATTGGATATTTGCGGAATTGATATTATGGCAACTAATTTAAGTGAGCCCTTAGAAATGACCGGTGGAGTTGTACTAGAAGTAAACGCAGCCCCAGGATTCAGAATGCACCTTGCCCCTGCTAA
>CAZZEI010000034.1:0-21175 GCA_964653165.1 uncultured Flavobacteriaceae bacterium
GATTACCGAAGGTCAACCCTATCTACCCAAATATCTACCGGCCAAACATCTAGAGTAAATGCATTAAAGGAACTCGAAACACTGCCCTATAAAGAAGAAAAAGCCAAACTTGAAAAAGAATATATTGCTAAAAAATTAGGTATTTCAACTGAAGAATTTAAAAAAATAATTGAATTGCCGGCCAAGTGGTACACTGATTATCCTAACGACGAAAAAAAATTGAGTTACATATATAATACTTACAGAAAATTATTTAAGAAGGATAAACTGGCCAACTTTTAATTGTTTTTTTTAATATAGAATGATCGAACATAAAAATTGCATCCTTTGCGCTTCAGATAAGTTGATAAACTTAAAAGGTTTTGAAGATGCTTATTTATGCAAATGTCTCTCATGCGGACTTGTTTTTTCAAAAAAAATACCTACCGAAAATGAATTGAAGGACTTTTATAAAAATTACGGGGTAAATAATTATTTATCACCACTTACAATTAAGCGTTATAATGAGTTATTGGACAAATTTGAACCCTTTAGAAAAACAAATAGAATTCTTGATGTGGGTTGCGGCATAGGTTATTTTTTAGTTGAAGCAAAAAAAAGAGGATGGGAAGTTTACGGAACTGAAATTTCTGAAGATTCGGCTGAAATATGCGTGAGTAAGGGAATTCTAATTTCACTAGGGACACTCGATTCAAAAAATTATGAGCCAAATTCGTTTGACATTATTACATCGCTTGAAGTAATAGAACACATTAATAATCCAACCATTGAAATTGAAAATTTTTATAAAATATTAAGAGAAGGTGGGTTGGCATACATAACTACCCCTAACTTCAATTCTCTTTTAAGATACAGATTAAAAGGAGCCTATAATATCATCACATACCCTGAACATTTAACTTATTATACCGACAAAACATTAACCAATGTATTTAAAATTTATCATTTTAAAAAACTAAAAACAGAGACAACCGGCATTAGTCTAACGCGATTCAGAACCAGCAAGGGCACAAGCAGTCAGGAATTTATATCACCAAAGTCGGATGATGAAAGAATCAGATCTAAAATGGATGCTGTTTGGTATTTAAAAATCGGTAAAACAATTATTAATAAATGGCTCACTTTTATTGGCAAAGGAGATAGCCTGAAAGGGTGGTTTATTAAAAGTAATTAATTTTTACCGGATTTCATTTTAGTAGGCTTTATTTTAAATTTATTTTTCTTTCCCTCCTCATAATAAAATTTTATTGCAAATAAGCTCGCCAGAAAAAACGGCAGCCCCGGAATCCGTAACCTTACAAGTGACCCGAAATTAGCTACTGTTAGCCCAACAGAAAAAGCAAAAAACAGGGAAAATAGTATAGAAAATAGTATTAAAGGGTTCTTTCCAATGTAGAAAAAAAATCCGATAAACTTTAGTCTGATAAGAAGAAACACGGTAAGAAACAACAAATATGTATTTTCTAAAGACGAAATAGCCATTACTGCATTGCGTACATCCCAAAGACCCGGCCTGAAAATTCCTGCAAAAATAGCTACAGGAGCCTTCTTAACCATACCGCTTACACTTGCATCAAAATTACCTATATCAAATGTTTTTCCCGCATAATAATCTGCTTTCATATCTTGTTGCACAAGTACTGCTCTATCCATTACGCTGTCAAGTTTATATTGCCCCAAATTGTCTCCCAATTGTTGCAACGCGAAATAACCTCCCAATAAACCCATAGTAATTAAGAAAGGAAACGCAACGGATCGAAATACTTTATTGTTAATTTTATTTATCAGATTATTACTTAACCATATAATAGAGCCCGGAAGTAAAGCGAAAAAAATATACGGTTTAATTGCGATGATAATTAATGAGGAAATTAATAAATAAATAACAAATCCAATTTTTCTTTGTTTTTTAATAAAGAAGTAATAAAATGAATAAGTGAACCAGCCTACTGCTGATAGCGTAAAAGAATCTTTCATCATGCCTGAACCCCAAAACACACAGGAAGGAAGAAATAGTATCGCTATAGCAAACTCCTTTTTTAATTGCGGAAATTCTGATAAAAATACCCGATATAATTTCCACATCCCGGTAAAACTTAATGCCCCCACCAAAACCGCACATGCAAAATAGGATTTAAAACTCAGCGCTAAAATTGGAATTAATAAACGAACAACAAAGAAAGCTTGCGGGTCGCTGTGACGATAAGTAGAGTAACCCGTTTCGTCATCCCAAAAGTGAGCCTCGTAAGTTGGATTTCCTAACCAACCTAACCAAAAGTTGGACTGGTTTTTAAAAAATAAATTATCATAGGCTCTGGCAGTTTCATAATAATTTATAGTATCGCCACCACCATAATAAAAAAAATACACTAAACCCAAAGCTATCGCGCCAACAACTTTAGCCATTAAGCCATATGTAAAATATTTATACTCGGGGTTAGAATATAAATTTTTACTCTTAATAAAATTAGCAATAACCCACACTATTAAAATATAAATTGGGGTAAGAAGCAGGTCTAATATGGATAAATCGTCGTTCAATGCTCATAAAGATACAATTTTTACCATTACTCATAGGCTGTCATGTATTTTAATCGACAAAAAAATGTGGCAAACAGCAGCATCAAATAGAAGTGCTTTACAGCTAAATTTAGTACCTTCGTATACCACAAGATATTTTTCATACCAGTGGTTTAGATAATTTTTATGTGCGGTATTAGCGGCTTTTTTGATTTTAAACTACAATCGTCTCCTGAGATATTAGAAAGTATGAATAATTCTCTTATTCATCGCGGACCGGATGCGTCAGGTAAGAAATTTTTTGCGGAAAATAATTGCCAAGTTGGCTTAGGTCATCGCCGTTTATCTATAATTGATTTGCAGGAAACCGGCAACCAACCTATGCAATGTAATGACATCTGGATTACATTTAACGGTGAAATTTATAATTATAAGGAAATAAAAAGCGAATTAATACAACTTAACCACAAATTTGTAAGCACCTCTGATACAGAAGTTATATTACACGCTTATGCACAATGGGGCATAGCATGCTTACAAAAATTTACCGGCATGTTTGCTTTTGCTTTATATGACAAAAATAAAGAACAGGCTTATATAGTTAGAGACCGCGCAGGTGTTAAGCCTTTGTTTTATTACTGGCATAATGGTTTGTTTTTATTTGCATCAGAATTAAAAGCATTTCACAAACATCCCGATTTTAAAAAAGAAATCAATAAACAGGCTGTTGCAGCTTTTCTCCAATATGGAAATGTACCCAACCCCTATTGCATTTTTGAACATTGTACAAAATTAAATCCCGGTCATTATCTGCAATTTAATCTGCAGTCATCAACATTCAATATTCAAACTTATTGGAATGTATATGAAGCTTACAACAAACCAAAATTAAATATCTCTTTTGAAGAAGCCAAACGAGAAACCGAAAAAGTACTGCAAAAAGCATTTCAGTACCGCATGGTCTCCGATGTACCGGTTGGTGTTTTCTTAAGCGGAGGATATGACAGTGCTTGTGTAGCCTCTATTTTACAAAAAAATAATACTGAAAAAATAAAGACTTTCACCATTGAAGTACCTCATATAGGTTTAAATGAAGCTCCTTTTGCAAAAACTGTTGCCAAACATTTAGGAACAGATCATCACGAATTTTGCTGCACATCAAAAGATGCTTTGGATTTAATTACTGATTTACCATACTACTACGATGAACCTTTTGCCGATAGCAGTGCTCTTCCAACTTCTTTGGTCTGCAAAATGGCGAAGCAGCAAGTAAGCGTGGCGTTGAGTGCAGATGGGGGCGATGAAGTTTTTGCAGGCTATAACCGGTATGACTATATGATGCGATTCGGAAAAATGTTTCCAAAAATTCCTTCACCCATTCGTAAATTAGTGTCAACAGGAATGAACAAAATTTCTTCTGACAAAATTCCCGGATTAAAAAACTCAAGCAATTTTCATCAACGTTACGAAAAATTTAAAAATCTCTTATCAGACCCATCTCCAAAAAATCTTATGCTTAATTTAAGTCGCCAATGGGATGATGATGAAGTAAAATCCATGTGCAATCATTCATTCACTCCACTTTACACCGCTTATTTAAGCGAACAATTACAGAAAAAATATTTTTCCCCTTTGTCATTTATGATGGCCATTGATTATCAAACTTATTTAGTAGATGATATTTTACAAAAAGTAGATAGAGCTTCTATGCGCTACAGTCTTGAAGCACGAGAACCCTTTTTAGACCATCATGTTATTGAATGGGCCGCTCAACTACCCGATTCGTATAAGTACCATAAAAAAATTAAGAAATATATTTTAAAAGAAATTGTTCATCAGTATATCCCTAAAACTCTTATGGAAAGACCTAAAATGGGTTTTGCAATTCCCATAGAATCGTGGATGATGCATGATTTAAAAGAACAAATTAATTATTACCTGGATGAAAAACAACTAAAACAACATAACTTATTTAATGTTGAAAATATCCGAATACTTAAAGACCGGTTTTTTTCAGGAAAAAAGGAATACGCGCTTAAAATATGGCACTTATTTATGTTTCAATTATGGTATGATAAATGGATGAAATAATACATTAAAAATGCTTTCCACTGTTTTATATATTTCTATTGATGGGATGACCGATTCTCTTGGTCAATCACAAGTTCTACCCTATTTAACAACGCTTGCCCAAAAGGGATTTGACATTACTATTGTTAGTAGCGAGAAAAAGGAAAATTTTGAGAAAAATGAAAAAATAATATCCGAAATTGTTTCAAAATATAAGATAAAGTGGAAATATTGTTTCTATGAAACGAAAATTCCCCTATTATCTCAAATAAAAAATTTTAAACGCCTTCAAAAACTTACAGAAAAAGAATTACCTCAAAGAAATGAATATGTGTTATTACATTGTCGTAGTTACCTCGCAGCTCTTATAGGTCTATATTTAAAAAAGAAATACAAGGTCAAATTCATTTTTGATATGCGTGGCTTTTGGGCTGATGAGCGTATTGACGGAAAAATATGGAGTCTTAAAAATCCTTTGCATAAAATTCTTTACAAGTATTTTAAACGTAGAGAAAAGGAAATGCTTTCAAAAGCAGACTATATTGTTACTCTTACACAGGATGCAAAAAATATCATTACAGAGTGGATGAGCCAAAAAAAATTGCCTATTCAGGTTATCCCCTGCTGCGTTGATACAAACCACTTTACACTTAGAAATACAGAGCAAAAATTAAACACAAAAAAAACACTTAATTTTCCTGAAAATTCATACATAGTTGGTTACCTTGGTTCAATCGGAACATGGTATATGCTTGATGAAATGTTCGATTATTTTATTGAACTGAAAAAGAAAAAAAATAATGCCATTCTCTTTTTTGTCACCCCTGATAGTGAATCACAAATAAGAACAAAAGCAGAAGCTAAAGGCATTCTATCATCCGACTTAATTATTCAATCAGCTAAAAGAAATGAAGTGCCGGAATTAATTTCAACTTTTGATGTAGGCTTATTCTTCATCAGACCCTCCTTTTCTAAAAGAGGTTCGTCTCCCACTAAATTAGCTGAGTTGTTATCTTGTGGAATCCCTCTTATTACAAATGCGGGGGTAGGTGATTGTGATACAATTATTACAGAAAATGACTGTGGCGTATTACTAAAAAACTTTTCAACTCCTGAATACCAAAAATCACTTGAACGTTTAGATGAATTGACAAAAAAATCACCTGAATATTTCAGAAATGTTGCACTGGCTAATTTTTCGTTGGAAAAAGGAGTCGGATTATACGAAAAAATTTATTTATCTCTCACTTAATATATGTAAGTCTTAACAGTTCCTGCCCAAATTGAATAAGCCGTATCGGTAAAATGTATCCCGTCCCAAATAAATAGTGATTCTTTATCTTTTATTTTTACCAAAGATGAATAAACGTCGACATAAACACAATTCGTGTTTTTCGATAAAACTTTCAGCTTTTCATTCTGATCCAATATTATAGTATTTACATATTTATCACTCGTAAATATACTTGGCCGGTTTATTATTACAGGCAAATTACTTTGTATGTATATTTTTGTATCCGGACTTCCCTTCTGAATTATTTTGATCAATTGCTCATAATTAGCACAAATTTCGTTCAAAGAAATTTGTTCAATCATATCATTTATACCAATCTCAATAAAAAGTTTTTTAGGTTTTAATCGAGTAATAGCAGCTACTCTTTTTACTAAACCTTCGGTAAAATCCCCTACAATGCCACAGTTTAAAATTGTTGAATCTTTGAAGTAATATTCTAAATCAAACAGCTCAGTTAAACTATTGCCAAAAAAAATAATTTTATATCTGCCAGGCACTATGTTACAAATCTCACTATTTCGCTCTTGCCAATGAGATGATTGTAAAGTGACATAAACAATCCACTTTTTCTTTACCTCCTTACCTAAAAGAAAAAATACCCATAAAAAAAGGAAAATAAAGGCCATTGCCACGAAATATTTAAAAAAACGAGTTCCCTTCATACTAAGACAAACTTACGTATATTAATAGTATTTTTGGGCGTACCAATTGAATATTTTAAACTATATAAAAAACCTTGCCCTGTCAAAATATTTCAGGCTTGGACTCTTGTTTGCAATTTGCATCATAGTCTGCATACAGGTTCTGATTCAAGGTGAAATAGCCAATTTCATTATCTTTAAAACTACCGCTCAAAGGTTTCTAAATCACGAAAATTTATACGATTACGTGCAGTACAAAATTATTTGGGACAAGTTTTTTTATACGCCTCAATTTGCCATGGCTTTTCTTCCTTTTGCTCTTTTACCTGTTAACTTATCTGTTTTTATATGGTTATTTTTAGGGGCAGGATTATTTTATTTTGCTATTCAAAAATTACCTCTTACTAATGCTCAAAAAACCGTTCTTTTTTTTATTTCATTAATTGATCTTGTAAACTCATTACAAAACCTGCAAACAAATGCTCTAAACACAGCCCTTCTTTTATTTATATTTATATGTCTGCATACTAACAAACCCATTTGGGCTGCATTATGCATTGCCGTTTGTTTAAGTATTAAAATATATCCCGCCGCAGCCGGACTATTATTTCTATTCTATCCAAATAAAATAAAATTTCTGGCGTGGTCCTTTTTATTTACCGCAATCCTATTCTTACTTCCATTACTAGTTTTACCAAAAGAATACTATTTTTCTTGTCTGGAAAACTGGGTAAAAGCAGTTTCTGAAGATGCAAACGATAAATTTATTTATAATTCTCCTTCCCTTATTGGCATAAACTATACCTGGTTTTCAAAGCCCCTCAATCACTTTTATATACAATTAGCAGGATTATTTCTTGTATTTGTACCCTTAATTAAGCTCATAAAAAAACAAACCGATACAACTTTCGTTCTTTTATACCTTTCATTTATTATGCTATTCATTGTAATTTTTAATCACGCAACCGAATCGCCTACATATGTAATTGCTATTACAGGAGCCGCTATTTGGTATGTTGTATCACCCAAAAGCATGTTAAATCATATTTTACTTATTGTATTATTTATTGCCTGTATCCTGCTTCCTACTGATATTTACCCATCTTGGTTGCGAAAAGAATATTTTATGCCACTTAAAATAAGAGTCGTACCTTGTTTGCTGATTTGGTTAAAGATTTTTTATGAATTACTTTCCTATAAAATAAAACCCAATTTCGTTACAACCTGATATGATAGACCTTCCTACCATTTGTCTTACTTTCGATTTAGAAGAATTTGATTTACCGCTTGAATACAAACAAAATATCAGTCTCGAGAAACAAATGGAAATTACTTCTAAAGGAATGAATGCCTTACTTCCTTTGCTTGACAAATACAATGTTTCATGCACTTTTTTTACTACAGCCAATTACGCACAAAATAATACGGAATTAATAAAGAGAATTGCCGCAAAACACGAAATAGCTTCACACAGCTTTTTTCATTCCTTGTTTCATATAAATGATTTAAAAAAATCAAAAGATGTTTTATCTTCCATTTGTGAAACTGAAGTAATTGGTTTTAGAATGCCAAGAATGGCAGCTGTAAATTATACCGATTTAAAAAATGCAGGATATAAATACGATTCCTCTTTACATCCAACCTGCATTCCCGGACGCTACAATCATTTCTCAAAACAAAAAACTATTTTTAAAGAAAATGATTTGCTTGTTTTTCCTGCAAGCGTTACTCCTAACCTACGTACGCCTTTGTTTTGGTTAACTTTTAAAAATTTTTCTTCCAAATGGTATTGCAGACAGGTGCAAAAATGTTTAGACGCTTATGGCTACGCAAATATTTACCTTCACCCCTGGGAATTTACCGATATTTCCGGTTTTTCAATACCCAAATACATTGCCAAAAATCCTGAAATAATGGCTAAGAAACTTGAATTTTTACTGAGCAATTTAAAAAACAAGGCAAATTTTGTAAGTATTAAAAGTTTTTTGCAACAAAGAAATGAACTATAATCAAACCCTTGATTATTTATATGAGCAGTTACCTATGTATCATCGCATTGGAGCAGCAGCCTACAAGCCAAACCTGAATAACACGATTTCCATTTGTAAACTTCTTAAGAATCCCGAGAATAAATTTAAATCAATACATGTTGCCGGCACTAACGGAAAAGGTTCCTCCTCACACATGTTGGCAGCCGTATTTCAACAAGCAGGTTATAAAACGGGTTTATATACATCGCCTCATTTAAAAGATTTTCGCGAACGAATTAAAATAAACGGAAAAGAAATTCCAAAAAAATATATTATTGATTTTGTAAATAAATACAAAATCGACTTCGAAAAAATACAACCTTCTTTTTTTGAATGGACAGTTGGTCTTGCTTTTAATTATTTTGCTGAGGAAAAAGTAGATATTGCAATTATTGAAGTAGGACTTGGCGGGAGATTGGATTCTACCAATGTAATTAAACCGGTGGTATCTCTTATCACCAATATCAGCTACGATCATGCTAACTTACTTGGTAATTCACTTCAAAAGATTGCCGGAGAAAAAGCAGGAATAATAAAAAATAAAGTACCCGTTGTAATTAGTCAAACACAAAAAGAAGTAAAAAGTATTTTTCTGGAAAAAGCGAAAGAAAATACCAGTAAAATTTATTTTGCAGACACAATTTTCGTTCACGAAGAAGAATTTTACTTTCCTCAAAAAAATAACACGCTTCACAAATATTATTACAAGAATAAAATACGTTCTATTTCATCTGACTTGACAGGCACCTATCAAAAGCAAAATATGGGTGGAGTTTTAGCAGTTCTTGATTTAGTAAAAAATAAATTTAAGGTTACCGATTCGCATATCGCTAAAGCCCTTAAAAAGGTAAAGAAACTTACCGGCTTGCATGGAAGGTGGGAGCTTCTTAACAAAAGTCCTCGTATTATTTGTGATACTGCTCATAATGCTGATGGTATAAAGCAGGTAATTTCCTGTGTTGAGAGAGAATTTGTATCAGGTATAGTGAATGGCAAATTACGTGTAGTTTTTGGGGCCGTAAACGATAAAGACCTTACAAAAATATTTTCCTTACTTAAAAACAACAGCTACTTCTCTAAAGCAAACTATTACTTCTGCAAACCCAATATCCCAAGAGGATTGGATGCAGTTATTTTGCATAAAACTGCTCTTAAACAGGGTTTAAAAGGTAAATACTACCCTACAGTCAAAAAAGCGCTATTGGCGGCTAAAAATGAGGCAAAATCCGGTGATTTAGTCTTTGTTGGAGGAAGTAATTTTACAGTTGCCGAAGTACTATAGGTCTTCTGCAAAAAAAGACCTTTCAGCAAACAATTTCGTACTTTTATTATCGTTATAATTGATTGTGCGTATACGGCTTTTGATAGTCCTTTTTACAATGTTTACTTTTTGCTCTTTTGGGCAAGAAGCAAAACTGCGTTCTAAAAAATTTATTGTCACTTCCGATACACTGATACTTGATACACTGAGTCTGGTTCCCGGAAGTATTTCGTTATATAACGGAATAAATAAAATAGATACCTCCTTTTATAAAATTTACTTTGCAAAAAAAGCAGCTATATTAAACCGAAAACGCCTTGTAGCCGATACCATTTCTTTTGATACACTAATTTGTTTTTATAGTGTTTTCCCAATTGATTTTAATAAAGAAATATACCACAAAGACATTAAACAATTACAAAAAGACCTTAGCTTTCCGCTAAATCCGTATACCATTAAATACACTTCACCCACTAATTCACAAAACTTTTTTGCTTCAGACGGACTTACAAAAAACGGAAGCATATCGCGTGGAATAAGTTTTGGAAATAATCAAGACGTAGTGGTAAATTCAAATCTTAATTTACAATTATCGGGTAAACTAACTAAAGATATTGAAGTAACACTTGCGGCTACTGATAACAATATTCCTATTCAAGCAGAAGGTAATAGCCAACAATTACAAGAGTTTGATAAAGTATTTGTTCAACTTAATGACAAAACATCTAAACTAATTGTTGGTGACTATCAAATGACGCGCCCCAACAGCTATTTCATGAATTTTTATAAACGTGCCCAAGGACTTTATTTTAGTAATAATTACGAACTGACTAAAAACGGTGTTTTAAAAACCACAGTTTCAGGGGCTCTTTCGCGCGGACGATTTTCACGAATGGTGTTTAGAGGGGTAGAAAATAATCAAGGTCCATATAAATTAACCGGTGCCGATAATGAATTATTTATTGTGGTACTCTCAGGTACAGAAAGAATTTATATTGATGGAAAACTACTTACACGAGGTCAGGAAAACGATTACGTTATTGACTATAACGCAGCGCAAATTACTTTTACGGCTAAACAAATTATTACAAAAGATAAACGTATATCCGTAGAATTCCAATACTCAGAAAAGAATTATACACGCTCTCTCTATTTTATCAATGAAGAATACCAAACCAAAAAACTACGCGTGGCTTTCAATTTTTATAATGAGCAAGACAACAAAAACAAAAGCCTGCAACAAACCCTCAGTGATGTTGACAGAAAACTTTTATTTAACATTGGAGATACACTTACAAAAGCTTTTACCAATGGATGGGCA
The DNA here is from genome assembly GCA_964653165.1 of uncultured Flavobacteriaceae bacterium. Lineage (GTDB taxonomy): Bacteria > Bacteroidota > Bacteroidia > B-17B0 > Aurantibacillaceae > PALSA-968. The sequence continues at coordinate 11,138 of CAZZEI010000034.1, forward strand.
CAAAGTACATTTAACACAACCGAAGTGTTTTATAAACGCCTTGATACCGTTGCGATATCGGGGACGTATAATGGAATTTTTTTATATACAACTAATTCCGCCGATACAGTTTTTCGTGTAAAGTTCAGCTACCTTGGTGCTAATAGTGGAAATTATATTCAAATTCAAAGTGCAGCCAACGGAAAAGTTTACCAATGGGTAGAACCCAAAAGCGGTGTTCCACAAGGGTATTACGAACCCATTATTCCATTGGTAACACCCAAAAGAAAACAAATGGCAACCCTTATTACAGAATATAAAACTTCAACAAATGGTTTATTGGGAGCAGAAGGTTCCTTTACAAATTATGATGTAAATACATTTTCTCCATACGATAAAAGTAATGATCACAGTGAGGGAGCCAAAATTTACTACACAAATAAATCAAAAATAAATTCGGCTGACTCCGGTGCAAAAGCCTTATATGTAAACTATGGGGGTTCCTACGAATATCTACAGAAAAATTTCACACAGATAGAGCGTTTCAGAAGTGTAGAATTTTTTCGGGACTGGAATCGCCGCAATGATTCAATCTTCAACGACCAACACATTACTACTGCATTGCTGGGAATTTCGAAGGGAAACATTTTTACTTCGCAATATACGGGCAGCAGCATGATAGAAGGAAATCAATACCAAGGTTTCAAACATGGATTAACAAGCAATTTAAATTTTTCTAAAACAAAAGTCTTTTATAACGCTTCTTATCTTACAACTAATTCGAGTCCGCTTAACACTGAGTTTTACCGACACAAGTCAAAAATATCGCAGCGCGTTAATAAATTAGTTTTTACTTACTTTGATGAATTTGAAAATAACAAATTTCATTATACACCAACTGATTCTTTGCTAACTAAAAGCTACCAGTTTTGGGAATGGGAAGGAAATATTACCAATGCCGATACATCTAAAAACCATTTCAAACTTTTTTATCGGGAGCGTACCGATAAATTTGCCGATAAAAAAAGTTTGTACGATGCAGCGCATGCTCAAAACATTGGTTTTTCTAGTGATATTTCAACCCTTAAAAATCATCCTTTTAAAACAACGATTACCTATCGTAAACTTCAAATTTTAGATACTAATCTAATTAACATAAAACCGGATAATAATTTATTAAGCCGTTTAGAATATGCTCCTAGGTTGCTAAAAGGTTTTTTTCAGGCAAATACTTTTTATGAAGTAAGCTATGGGCTCGAACAGAAAAGAGAATACGCTTACGTACAAGTAGCTGCCGGACAAGGGCAATATTATTGGAAAGATTATAATAATGACGGCATTAAACAATTAAATGAGTTTGAAGTAGCCCAGTATCCTGACCAAATGATTTACATACGGGTTTATACCCCAACAAATACTTTTGTTAAATCGGCCAGAGACCAATTTAGTTTAAGTGTATATCTGCGCCCTTCTGTATTTAAAACCGAAAACAGCAAAAAAATTGTAAACTTTTTAAGTCGTTTTGTTTCACAAACAGCTTACAGGGTTGACAAAAAATCTTTGGTGGGAAACAGCGGTGTGCTTTCATTCAACCCTTTTGCTATTGATGTAAACGATACAAATCTTATTTCTACCAACTACACTATGAGACAAGCTTTGTTTTTTAATCAGAGTAGTCCGGTTTTTGGTTTTGATTATACATTTCAGGATAATAAAAGTAAACAACTCTTAACAAATGGGTACGAATCGAGGCAACTACAAACCCACGAGCTACGCACACGTTGGAATATTACACACGCATGGGGCTTTTTTACCACTTCCTCAACAGGGCAAAAAATAACTTTATCGCAATTTTTCTCTAATCGTAATTTTCAGATTGCATTACTTGAGGCAGAACCTAAATTAAGTTATCAGCCAAGCACTTCGTTTCGTATAAGCGGAATTTTTAAATATACAGAAAAACAAAATATCGCGAAAGATGGCTTTCAAAAAGCAACTGTGCAGGATTACGCGTTAGAATTGAAATTCAATCAACTTTCGAAAGGAAGTTTTAACCTTCGTCTTGATTTTTTACAAATAAACTATAACGATGCCGAAAACACACCCGTTGCCTTTGAAATGCTGAGTTCTCTTCAGAAAGGAAAAAACATTACCTGGAGTGCCAGTTTTCAACAAAACCTTTCTAGTAATTTGCAAATAAGCATAACTTACGATGGACGACAAGCACCCGGCAACAAAATTGTTCATATTGGAGGCGCTCAAGTGAGGGCGTTTTTTTAAGATGAATTTTTTCATTAAATTTGGACATAATATAATAGACATGCTTACAAAGAAAAAGGTGCTCAAATCAATAAAAGACCTACCCGAAAGATTTTCTATTGACGAGATAATAGACAGAATTATTTTACTTCAAAAAATTGAAATTGGCCTTGAACAGTCAATGGCCGGTAAAATACATTCTACCGAAACTGCAAAAAAAAGGTTAAAAAAATGGTTGAAGTAAACTGGACTGATCAAGCCATTGATGACATTAGTAACATCGCAAAATTTATAGCAAAAAATTCGGAAAGATATGCTGAAATTCAAATAGAGAAATTTTTTGAACTTGCTAAAATTTTAGAAAAAATTCCCTTTTCCGGAAGAATGGTTCCAGAATCAGATAACAAGCTAATAAGAGAACTTATTTTGGGAAATTACAGATTAATTTATTTTGTGGTGAATAAGAATAGAGTAGATATTATTACCGTTCATCATGGTAGCATGCTATTGGAAAATTCTCCTGTATTTAAAAAGAAATAAATTTTATGTTTACAGGCATCATAGAATCCCTCGGCAAAATAGAAAAACTTGAGATTGATAAAAACAACCTGAATCTATTTTGCTCCTGCCCTTTTACAGACGAATTAAAAGTAGACCAGAGTCTTTCTCATAATGGAGTTTGTTTAACTGTTGTTGAAATAAAAAATTCTATTTACAAAGTAACAGCTATTAAAGAGACACTTGATAAGTCTAATCTTGCAAGTTTACTAGTTGGCACCTCAATTAACTTAGAACGGTGCATGTCTGCTACCGGTAGGTTTGACGGACATATAGTTCAAGGTCATGTTGATCAAACAGCAATTTGTATTGAAAAAAAAGAGCAGAATGGCAGTTGGCTTTTTACTTTTGAATTTGATTCCGGTACAGAAAATATAACCGTAGAAAAAGGGAGCATAACTGTTAATGGCGTTAGTCTTACTGTTGTAAATTCAAATACAAATAAATTTTCGGTTTGTATAATTCCATTTACCTATGAGAATACAAACTTTAAAAACTTACAGATAAACGATAAAGTAAATCTTGAGTTTGACATTGTGGGGAAATATGTTGCACGTTTGCTTCAATTAAAAAACAAATAAATGTTTAACGGCTTAAAACATTACAAGCATATTTTAGTGCCCCTCTATTTGATAATAGCCATTACTATAATTGGCACTTTTGGTTACCATTTTTTATGTAATTATCCTCTTTTTGAGGCTTTTTACATGACCATTATTACCATTGCAACTGTTGGCTATGGTGAGGTTTACCCATTAGATCAGGCAGGACGTTTATTTACAGCTTTTCTTATCATCGTAAGTTTTGGTACATTTGCTTACGCTGTAGCATCATTAACACGTTTTGTGCTTGACGGCGAATTTAATAAACTTTTTAAAATAAGAAAATTGAACGCTGCAATACAAAAAATGTCTGACCATGTAATTATTTGCGGATATGGCCGTAATGGCAGACAAGCTGCACAGGTACTTAAAAAACATAAACAGCGTTTCATCGTAATTGAAAAAAATACCGAGCTTACAAACTACATGCAACATCAGTACAGCGATTTGGTAATTAATGCCGATGCCATACTTGATGAAACACTTTTAAAAGCGGGTATTTTAAGTGCCAAAGCTTTAATAACAACATTACCTGTTGATGCCGATAATTTATTTATTGTACTTACCGCACGTAACCTTAACCCTAAACTTACAATAATTAGTAGGGCCAGCGAAGATAACTCCGATACCAAATTGAAAATTGCAGGTGCCAACAATGTTATAATGCCTGATAAGGTAGGCGGAGCACACATGGCCTCACTTGTAATGAAACCGGATGTACTTGAATTTATAGATTATATTGTTGTACAAGGCAGTGATGCAATTAACCTTGAAGAAATAACTTTTGAAAATATACCGGAACGATTTCGTAACCAAACACTAAAAGATTTAGAAATACGAAACAAAAGCGGAGCAAATATTATCGGCTTTAAAACTGCCAACGGTGAATATATTATTAATCCAAGTGCAGACACAAAAATTATTCCTGATGCAAAAATATTTGTATTAGGAACAGGCGAACAAATACTTAAACTGAAAGAGTTATTGGCTTAATTCCCCATTTGAGAACGCACCTTTTCAACATCTGCTATTCGGTTATTTAAAATTTGAACATATTGCTTTGCCCATTTTGTTTTATACCCCTCTGCTTTTTTTGCCCATACTAACGCATTATTTAAATCTCCCGTTACTTCAAACGAAACTGCAATATTATAATTAGCCATACCCGTTATTTTTGGTTTTGGATTTGACATTTCCTGCAACCAACTATCGGCCGCACCTTTCCAATCGTTTTTTTGTGCCAATAAATACCCGCTTACAATATTCGGACTTCCCTTTTTATGAAAGGAACGACGTACATTTACAAATACCGGACTAATCCTTGCCACATACGAATTTGCCGCAGGAATTAATGTTTCATTTAAACACTTTTGTTTAGAAGACAGATTTTTTTTAGCCAACTCCTGAGTTGCTCCTTTACCTGTAAATGTTTTACTGTAGCTGTATTTATATTCGTCAATCATTTGTCCGTTTTTAGGGTCATAAAAACGCCAACCCAAAGTAGTTTCAAATACCGCTGTGCAGGTAATAGTTGCACTTGGCTGCGAATACGTTATTTTTGGTTTTACCTCAAATGCTTCTAATGAAACCAACCCTTGTGCACTATTAGCGGAACATATTTTGGTTACCAAATTAATATTCAAAGGCAAAGGAAAGATTGCATTTCCAGTTCCGTTTACAGTATCTAACAATAAAGGATTAATGGTAAATCTGGGAGAATTTGCTATTATGTCTTGCTTAAACTGATCAATTACCGTTTGTGAGGTGCTCCACTCTAAGCCTAAAGGCTTACCGTCAATAATTTCATCGCTTAGGGTTAATTGCTTTTTTCCAATACTTACATGTGTTCTGTTTAAAACACAAATTGTTTTTATATCCTGAGTAACCGTCATTTGAGCAGGCTTTAATACTTGTATAGATGTGTAACTAGTAGAACAAGAAGTTACAATAATTGAGATTAAAAAAACAGAAATTATTGCCTTTTTCATTTGCTTTATATTTAAATTTATTTTGTCATTTATTAAAGATAAAAAAATAAGCATACACTATTAGAATTCTACTTCCTGCTTTAAAAGTGCAAAAGGGTTTGCGCGGTTAAGATTAAGTGTAAAACGTATTTGATGCCAAAAATCAAGCCCACCATATTGATAAAACGCAGTTGCGTTAGCATCCTGAATATTTTTACTTACAAGTAGCGGGACAAAAACTTCACATATATCTTTTACAATTATTATTTCAAGCCCCGCATTATACAAAAGATTATCGCTGCTTACTACAAGTCCGTCATTTGCACAGGTTCCAATATCTGCATAAAATTTAAGGGGAAGTTTAAATACTTTTGGCGATTTAATATTTAAAGCCGCAATCCAATCGGCACTTTGTCCCAGTGGAGTATAAATTTTAAAAGCGCCATCCACTTCCGTAAATTGATTGGCTGCCAAGCCGTATGGCTCAGCTCTACCTGCATACGAATAATCATATAAATAATCGTTACTACCTGCCCAACCACTGGTTCTAAACCTATAGTCAACTAATGGATGTGTTGAAGAAGTATTCATGTATAACATTTTCCCTACAAAAGCACGCAACTCAAAATATTTAGATGAATTTACGTACATTTTTTGATTGTATGAAAGTGAAATTTTTTGCACATCGTTTCCCGATAGAAAATTCAATTTAAGAGTAAAAGGAAATAATGCATCGTTATTGTTTAACTGATACAATACATCATGAACCCCATACGTAAAATCATCTCTAAACGAATAATAAGTGGTATCTGACGCTCGAAAGTAAAAATTTGTGTACTCCTTTTGTATTTGCACATACCTGTATCCAAACCTGTGTGTATAAGTTGAGTTGACTCTTTTCTTTTTTATTTCAAAACTTACGCCGGGCGCTATTTTATTGTATGAATGACTTATTAAATCTTCCTCAAAGGCAAATCTTGCTGTTTTTAAATAAAATATTATGTTACTGAATACTTTATCGGGATGAAAGTTTAAATGAAAATTTGCCAACCCGGTAATATCATTATTCTTAAAAGCATACATAGGCACTATTTCTGTTTCAAATCTTTTATCAAAAATGGTATGATTATAATACGCTCCTCCAAGCATAAAACCATTATACATATTAAACGAAGCAACGGGAGCAACAAATAATTGGGTTTTATCGGGATTATCCATTGAAGCAATAAAATGCAATTTTAGCGGTTCAACTTTTTTAAAGATACCACGCGTACGCAGGATATTATTTTTGCGATTTACCTCCGGCATAAAACCAAAATAATCAATTTTAAAAGCATCTATTTCTGCAAACGGAAACTCAAGTACTTTGCTTCCTTCAAAACCATCGTACCAAACCATACCCACAACTTTTCCGTTTTTGGTAGCACACAAAGCAACCGGCCCTTTAATATCGCCGTTATTTTTTACCTCAACCGAATAGGTTCCGTCAATTTCTTCTTTAAAAGAGCGTACTATTTTATAATCGAGTTTTTTGGTAGTCCCTATCAAATCGTCAAAAAACCAGTCCAATTTTTTTTCACTGAAATATTCCAACACTTTTTTCAAATCTCCGGGGTTAGGATGTTTCAATTTTATTTGTTCAAAATAAAACTGCATAGCTATATCAAAATCTGCTTCACCCATATAATTCATCAGGTAATTAAACAAAACTGCAGTCTTGCTATAAACAATTGCAGCATAATTCAGTTCACTATATTCTACCGAGGGAAGCTCGCAGGGTTGGTCTTCATTTTTTTTGGCTTGTAATACATACAATAAATAATAGGATTGCGCTTGTTTAATTTTATTTAACCCAAGCGTGTTATTAGTACTATCTCGTCCCAACACTTCGGCAACTGTGGCTCCCGGGTATTTGGTTTTAATATATCGCATTTCATTAAATGAGTTAATTCCTTCATCCATCCATGCATGTTTGCGCTCATTGCTTCCCAACATGCCGTAAAACCAATTATGTCCAACTTCATGCGTTATCACTACATCTAAATCAAATGGAGTATCCGCCTCGCCAATAATCGTAACCATGGGGTATTCCATTCCTCCCCCTGCAGATATAACACCATCTACTGCCGATACATGATTATACACATAATCTCCATTCCATAAAGAGTAATAAAAAGTAGCGTCACTGATATAACTGACTGCATCCTTCCACAGTTCAATTTTATCATCGGTAAAAAATGCCCAAGTGTACACATTCTTTTTTGTATGCGGAAGAACCAAATCACCACGCATTACATGAAAACGTTTATCGGCAAACCAGGCAAAATCGTGCACATTATCCTGCTTAAATCGTACTGTTTTATATTCTTTATCTGAGGGAGGAAAGGATAAATTTTTTCGGTAAATAGTTGTAGCCAAACTTTTGATTATGTTTTCTGTTTCTGTGATTTTTTTATTTAAAAAATCTTCTTCTTCCTGCGCGCCATAACGTTCGCCGGTTGCAGAAAGAACATAGTTTTTAGGCAGTGTAATACTTACATCGTATTTTCCAAATTCCGAATAAAACTCGCCTTGGTCTAAATAAGGCATTTGATTCCATCCATTCTCATCATATACAGCCGGCTTAGGATACCATTGAGAAATATAATAAGCCTGTTTATCATGCCCCAAACGTGAAAACCGACACGATGGTATTTTTACCCGGAAAGGAGTGGTAATAAATATTTTGTCTGCCGGATATAAAGGCTTCGATAAATATACTTTACATATATCCGGGTTTTCTTTGTCAATTTCTGTTTTTAAAGCTAATCCTTCTATTTTAAAATCAAGGCTATCAATATATCCCTTATCGCTCTCGGGTGCAAAATAAAAGTCGCGTTTACCTTGTTGCAAAAACTGTTTTGCCAATGCTGTAGAATTATTTTTATAGGCATTTGGCCAAATATGAAAATAAATAAAGGTTAAAGTATCATCCGAATGGTTATTATATTCCACTGTTTCAAACCCGCTTAGCAAATGCTTTTCATCATTAAGTTTTACATTAATGGTATAATTAACACGTTGCTGAAAATAGCTTTGTGCAAATGAGCCTTGAATACAGAATATACTAAATAGAGATAAAAAGAGGCGGAGGTTTTTCATTTTCGTACCGACAGCAATCGGAACAGCACGCCTATACATAATCAAGTTTATTAATTACCTTGTTTTGCCGGAGTAGTAATTCCGTGCGCGGCACCAAATTCGCGACGTTGCTTAAATAAACCGCTACGCAAGTTTGTCCATACTATGCTAATTTCAAAAGCCCCTAAACCACGGTTAGCGCGTTTCCAGTTAGAAATTGTTTGATCGTAAGAAAAACCAAACAATAAGCTTTTGTACTCAAGCATAAACTGTGGAATAAATGCATCGGCATAGCGGTAATAACAACCAATTAGGATTGCTGTTTCGCTTTTTAAACCGGTTGTTTTTGTTTCGTCTTTAAAACGGTAACGCATAAGCAAACCCATGTTGGCCTGATAAAATTTGCGTTGCTTCATGTAAATAAAACTTGGCAAAATGCTTATTGCCGATTCTTTTATGTCGATACGCGCATTTATATTCGCTACATATCTTGCGTTAATTACCTCAGTTGAAAGCCCGCTGAATAAAATTTTAGGCTGATTTAAATGATACCCCGCTAAACCAAAACGTAAAGAAAAATTATTATCGTGCGTAAACTCTGTTTGTTTTTTATGAATTTCAAAATTTGTACCTGCGCATACATCAAAATAGGTAAAATTTTTATTGGCAAATTTTTCGTTTGAAGGAAGATCTGCGTCAAACACTGTACCATTATACTGATCACCCCAGCTTAGTTTAGTTACTGTTGCCGAGCTCTGCCCTATTCCTGCACCAATTGCTAAGGCCAGCTTACTGTTTTTACTGGTGTTAAGCACAACATTGCTCATCAAATCAACTTTTAATGTGCTCCAGTTAGCAGCACCGGCTTTATCCTGAAAAACATAACCCCCAAAACCAATAAACGCACCACGTGTTTTTTTAATACCTGCATTAGCATCAAAACTTGCAGAAATTGTTTGAAAAGGAGCGTTTGCAGTAAACCACTGTGTACGGTAATTTAAAATACCGCGAGCATAACCATCAAAAAAACCTGTATTGGCAGGATTTATTTGCAGAGGTGAATTGCCTAATTGAGAGAAATGGATGTCTTGCGCAAAAGAGAAACAAGAGCCAAGAGCCAAGAAGCAAGAAAAAAGAAATTGCCTTCCCTTGCGAATTAAGCTAGCGCATTGAGGTTTTACATTGCTAGAAAAAACTCTCTCTGAATTACTTGTTTTTACCTTTTCCATACAAACTAATTCTTTATTCTTATACTGTCTCCTTATACTTTTTTACCTCAATAACGTAACACTTCCTTTTGATGCGTAAGTTTTTCCTTTCATTATTATATTATACCTGTATGCATAAACACCAACGGGTACATCAACTCCATTAAATTTTCCATCCCAGCCGCGCGTTTTATCTATCGATCGGAAGACTTGCTCTCCCCATCTATTATAAACTTCTAACTCATAATTGCTGGCTTCGGCTGTACCATAAATATTAAATATATCGTTATTTCCATCTCCATTTGGCGAGAAGCCTGTAGGTATCATTGGTGTACCATACGTTTC
>CAZZEI010000035.1:0-21125 GCA_964653165.1 uncultured Flavobacteriaceae bacterium
TATCTGTTGCTGCATATTAGTTGTTATACGAGGCATATCGCTACCCAGGTTATTGGTAGAAACTGCTGTTATCGTTACCTGTGGATTTAGTTCCTGGCAGATAGCGGCAGCAGGAAGCAGGCAGCAAACAGTAAAGAATACAAATATAATTCTTGCGAATTTTTTCATCGTATTATTTTTTTAAATAGTTTAAAGTAAAGTTAAGAATATCTTTTGCAACTGCTTCTTTGCTTTTTAATGAGTAATTAAACACTTTTCCTTTTTTGTCAATAATACTTATTTTATTCGAGTCGCTTCCAAAACGAACACCTTTGTCGGCTAACGAATTCGCGACAATAAAATCTAAATTTTTCTTTTTAATTTTTTGTTTGGCGTATTCAATAATATTTTCACTCTCTAAAGCAAAGCCGATTAAGCATTGTTTCTTTTTTTGTTTTCCAAGCGTTGCAAGAATATCAACGTTTGGTTTTAGTTTAATTTGTAATGAACTTTTAGCCTTCTTTATTTTTTTCGGACTATAATCTGCTGCTCTAAAATCGGCCACAGCGGCTGACATAATAGTTATATCTGATTTTTTGAAAAGCTCTGTACAATGTTCAAACATTTCATTAGCGCTTTCTACTCTTATGCAGGTAACAGTTGTGTTTGGTGCTAAGTTACTCGGACCTAAAACCAAAGTAACATCTGCACCTTCATGAGCAAAAGCATTTGCAAGAGCAATTCCCATTTTCCCGCTTGAGCGATTACCGATAAAACGTACGGGGTCCAGTTCTTCAAATGTTGGTCCGGCTGTTACTAATACTTTTTTACCGTTTAATTTTCCACCTCTTTTAAATTTGTTTTCTAAAATGGCAACGATTGTTTCCGGCTCTGCCATTCTGCCTTCGCCTTCTAAGCCACTTGCCAGTTCTCCTTTTTCAGGAGGAATAATTATATTTTTAAACGAAGCAATTTTTTTAAGATTGTTTTGGGTTGAGGCATGTTTCAGCATATCTGCATCCATAGCGGGTGCCACGTATACTTTACATCGAGCAGAAAGATAAGTTGCTAAAAGTAAATTATCACATAAGCCTGTAGCCATTTTAGCCAATGTGTTTGCAGTGCAAGGCGCAATCACAAAAACATCGGCCCACATGCCTAATTCTACATGGTTGTTCCAGGTTTTGTCTTCAGCGAAAAATTCGGACTCAACTTTATTTTTTGATAATACCGAGAGTGTATATGGAGTAATAAAAGAGTGCGCATCAGGGGTCATAATAACTTTTATTTCAGCGCCCTGCTTTACCAATAAACGAACCAGCGTTGCACACTTGTAAGCTGCAATTCCACCGGTAACGCCAAGTAGTATTTTTTTTCCTTTAAGCATTCTATAGAATAATATAAATTAAACCACATAGATACATAGAAAAAGTATTTATTGTAAAAGATTCCATAGGGAAATAAATTTCCTTACACATAGTCCGGAAGCGAAGCTTCGTGCTTTGTGAACCTATATTTACTTGAACCCCTATCAATTCTATGTTTCTATGTGGTTAAAAAAATAATTAAATCTGAGAATACAATCTGTGCAAATCCGTGTAATCTGTGGCAGACAGTATTCTTTTAAAATACAAAAGGCAGTGTGCTATTGCAAACTGCCTTCTTTAAACGTCTTGCAATTTATTTTATTGCGCTTGTCCTTCTTCTTTTGAAGGATTGCGATAGTAAATTTTTTCTTCTAAAAACTCTTGTATAGCTATAAGCGTTGGCTTTGAAAGTTTTTCGTAAAACTTCGAAATCTCAATTTGCTCGCGGTTTTCAAAAATCTCTTCTAAATTATCAGAGTGAGAACCAAATTCTTCCAGTTTTTCATGTAACTCTTCGCACATTTGTAAAGAAATTTGGTTAGCGCGGCGCGACATGATGGTAACTGCTTCATAAATATTGCCTGTTTTTTCGTCAAACTGGCGTATGTCGCGGGTTACGGTTGTTGGGTCTGCTTTTACTGTTTTAAAGTCCATGGTATTATTGATTAACAGGTTGTTTTTTAAATATCTGACATTCTAAATAAATACCCTCAGCTTCTTTCATATATGGGCTTTGGGGGTGCAAATCTACAAATTTTAAGTAGTTTTCCATACTTTTTTCTATCCTTTCGGGCTTTTTCGACTCAATACTGTTTTTTCCCAATAAATACCACGATTTTATAACGAGAAAGCTGACCTCCTCAATATGGCTTGATTCGGGGAAATCCTTTATAAAGTTCTCAAAAGCAGGGGTAGAGGCCTTCCAATCTGACCTGAAATAGTAGGCTTTGGCAATTTCGTAGGCTTTGCGCTCAAGTTTACCTCTTAATTTATCTATCAAAAGATTACAGGTATCGATACGCTTACTTTCCGGAAATTCGTTCACGTAATTCTGCATTTCCTGAATGGCATTCTTGGTATCACTTTGATCTAAACTGTAACGCGGCGAGCTTAAATAATAGCAATATGCATTCATGTAGGCACATTCTTCGGCATGCGGACTATTATGAAAAGCCCGGTAAAACGTACGGAAATGGAAGCCGGCCAGTGAATAATCGCCTAAATAATAGTGGCAATAGGTATAGTAATAATAAACTTGTTCGGCTTTTTCAGTACCTTTAAAGACAGGAATGAGCTCTTCTAAAAGGGTAAGTGACTGAGTATAATTACCTTTGTTGTAATACTCGATAGCTTTGGTAAATTTGAGCTCGTAATCTGAGCTTTTTAACACCTTATTAAAGCCATTGCAGGCAAAAAGGCCAAGGGTGAGTAAAACGATAAAAAAGTTAAAAAAATGCCTTTTCATGCAAGGGTGCAAAGATATTTAAAATGCAGCATATAGCCATATATTTATTGAAAGGCTTTGGTGACCTTAACTTTGGAGAATCATCCAAGGTGGCGCTTGCGTTTTTTGGCGATCCTGACGAAACAGAAGAGTTGTTTGATGATTTACTTAACGAAAAAAGTTTGGTTTACCATTATTGGGAGAAAGGCTTCTCCCTGTTTTTTAAGGATGATGAATTAAAAACATTTACCTGCGCAGAGGTTGATAATAAGGATGCTTTATTGTTTGGGAAAGAAATATTTGCCCTCAACGAAAATCAAATTGCCGATTTATTTAAGGAGCACGGATTTACTTTAACCGAAACAGAACAGCATGCCTGGGGCGAAAAGCGCTTAAGTTTTGATGAAGCCTTTGCCGATTTATATTTTGAAAAGGGAAAACTTATTTCAATAAATTTCTGTATACCCGATTACCTGCCGGGAATGAAATTGAATTTGAATTAAAAAATTATCAGGATTTAATCCCTAACCATTCCTTGGCTTCTTTCATGTCGTTAAAAAACCGCAGTTTAATATCCTGATTTTCGGTTATGGTTTGATACAGGCTGTACTGACTTTGCTTTTTTGGTTTTTCAACTACTGCTGTTTGGGTTCTTTTAAATATGGGAGGATGAGTTTTTGCCATAGGTAAAATCTCATTCAATTCTAAATGTACATTGGCTCCCAAAGAATCAATAAGTATTTTATCTACATGGTGCTTATATAACAAGGCGTATATCTTGTTCATAATTTCATCCATTTGCTTGCGCTTAATTTTACCTGTATAGGTAACATACAAAACACCGTCTTTTACCTCGTGCTTAAATCTGTAACTGAAAATTGATAGCATACGGTCTTTTGAACAAAACTAATAAGAAGTCATGTTATAAACAAGAAAATTAACATGAATAGAATAGTTTAACAATAAAAAAGCCCCGCCAATAGGCAGGGCTCTCTTTTTTAATAAAACTTACTTAGTTATAACAAACTTAATTGTAATGCGGCTGTTAGTATCGGTAACATGCATAAAATAAACACCACTCGCAAAATCAGAAGTGTTTAATTGAATTGTATTGTTATTTGCATTTCCGTTACCTACATGTTTAATCTGCTCAACAACTTCACCAAGGTGATTAATGATTGTAAGTGTAACCTCTTTATTAATTGTACCTAAGTTAATGTTTAACTCGTTGCCTGCAGGATTAGGAAACAAATTAACGGAACTAAGTGCGGATGAATTTTCTTTTACTCCAACACAAGCATTAACCGTCATAACTGTAGTTGCACTGCTAGAACAGTTATTTCCATCCGTGTAGTTGTACGTTACAGTAAATGTACCAACTCCCGAAACGTTAGGGTCAAAAGTATTACCAACAACACCGGTGCCCGAAAAAGTTCCACCCGATGGAACACCGATAAGTGTTTCTGGTGTGTTAAGCAAACAAAGTGTATTTGTTGCAACACCTAAACCAACATTCGGCAATGCATTTACAGTAATGTTTATTGTAGCAGCAGCACTTGTACAGTTTGCCGAAGTAGCAGTAACCGCATATGTTCCATTATTATTTATCGCAGCCGAAGCAAGATTTGCAACCTGGTTACTTGAAGTGAAATTAGGTCCTGTCCAGTTGTAAGTAATTCCTGAACCGCTTGTAGTTGCAGTAAATGTTATGGGTTGTCCAACACAAACAGCAGTATTAGTTACAGCAATTGTCGGAGTAGCAGGTGCACCCGGATTAACAATACTGTATGGACCGAAAGATGAAGCACAACCATTGGCATCCACAACTGCCAAATTATATGTTCCTGCAGGAATATTATTTAGTGTAGAAGAATTTCCAACCGGTGTATTAGACGAGTTGGTCCACGTATAAGTTATTGTTCCGTTTCCGGTAACTGTTACGTTGGTAATTGCCCCTGTAGATTGACCGCAGTTACTTGGAGAAATGGCCGGAGTAGAAGTTAATACCGGTAAAGCATTTACAACAACTGTTACGGTTGCAGTATTTGAACATGTGTTAGCATCAGTACCTGTTACGGTGTAAGAAGTATTTGTTGTTGGATTTACAGTGTAACTTGCACTTGGAAATCCTGTGTTCCATAAATAATTTGTCCCGCCATTTCCTGTAATTACTGCACTTGAACCATTACAAATAGAAGTGTTACCTGATATTGTAATAGTTGGCAGTGCATTTACCATTACCATAGCTGTAGTTGCATTTACACAACCATTAGCATCTGTTCCCATAACGGTATACGTTGTGTTTGTAGTCGGACTTACAGTATAGGATGCAGAGCTTGGTCCGCTTGTCCATGTATAAGTTGTCGCACCATTTCCGGTAATTGTAGTTGAGTTACCAATACAAACTCCTAAATTCCCTGTAACAGTAATTGTGGGAAGAGAATAAAGTGAAGTTGTAACGGTATTTGAAGCTGTGTTACAATAGGCATCTGTAATTGTAACAGTATAAGTTCCTGCATTGTTTACCATAACTGTTTGTGTTGTGGCACTTCCTGCATTTGCACTCCACTGATAAGTATAACCTCCCGGTGCACTTAATGTTGTGCTGCTTCCCGGACAAAATGAGTTGTTTCCGGAAATAGCAGGAGGCGTTAAAGTATTTACAATTAATCCGCAAAAAATCGGGTCGGTAAAAACTGCGCCTGTTTCTGCAATTGAACCACTTGCCGGGCGATAATCTACTCCCGTCATAAAATCTAGAGGGTATGGATTGATTAATATCCCTGTAGTACTTGTTAAAGAATCGTTAGATCCGTGAGGTGAAGAAGCATACCAAGATTGAATTGCGAAAGTGCTGCCGGCATTTACTTCGCACACTTTGCCTGTCTGATTTCCCGCGTTTATGTTATGTCCATATGCTAATGTGCCTCCTGTTGCGTTTCCTTCGCAAGCAGTTCCGTCAATATGCACGCCACGCAATTGGTCCATTAAAAGACAATTCATTATTTTAAGATTAGAATTTCTGCGTATGCGCGCTCCTCTGCGATAACCTGTTGCAACTGATGCTGCGATATTGCCACGTAACGGACCTATTTCTGTTACATTAGCAAAAATGGCAGAGGTTAACGGAGTATTTATAGAGCCGTTAGCGTCGTTATCCGATTCCCAACCTTCTGATGTAGAAACCGAAGGATTGTCAGCAATATTCGGATCGCGCACGCCTAAACAAAATTGCACGTGGCCGCTATAACCATTGTCCGTGTCCCAATCATCATCTAAACAACGGAAAGCCACTAAATATTTCACATTCACTGTTCCGCCAAACCATTCGAAAGCATCATCGTTAGAAAAAGAAACTTGTATATGATCTAAGGTAGTTCCGCGACCAACAGCTCCCATGGTTAAACCGTTAATTTCTTTATTGGAAGAAAACACATATCCCGGAAACTCAATACGTACATATTGCATGATTCCAGAATTATCATTGTCATCAGGACTGGCAGCCCCACCGTAACGACTGTCGGCTACCGGAGCAATACCTTCAATATTACCTGTATCACCCGGAGTATTCATTGTTGCTTTTCCTAATAAAATTATTCCTCCCCAATCACCTAATCCTCTTGAGCCTGCCGGTTGATTAGAAGTAAATACAATAGGATTATTTACTGTGCCTACAGCATTAATTTGAGCACCGGTGCAAATTACCAATGAAGAGTTTGGCACTGATTTATCACCCTGAATAACTGTTCCCGGTTGAATGGTAAGTGTAGCTCCGTTTTTTACATAAATCAAACCTTGTATCAGGTATGTATTACCACTTGTCCAGGTAGTATTTGCAGTTATTACACTTGAAATCGTAATTGTAGGAGCAGGGTAGTTTGTGTTTTGTGCATCCCAGTTACACCAAGTGTCCGTCCACATGGCTGTTGGTGCAGGTTCAAATGCCCCACGATAGTTTGTAACTGTAAAAAGATGATTTGGTTGCGAAAAGGCATTAGCACTTAAAATAAGCGCTAGAGTTGCTGTGTAAATTTTTTTCATTTAGTTTTTAGTTTTAGAATTTATACAGCAAAGAAATAGTCTTAACCTTACTAAATGTATATCTTAATATTATGTGTTCTTTACCATTGCCTTAACTAATGATGATGAAACAAACGGAATGGTAACATTATATTTACAAAACTAAAACTTGTAGGTAGCACTTAGGGAAATGCTGCGACCAAAATTTGTGACCCAGAGCAAATCGTCATTTTTTACGTCAAGTTTTTGATTTCCGTTTTTATCCTGATAGAAATATTGTTTTTGCGATACAATATATTCTCCTTTCATGGTTGTATTATTAAGCTTTGGGAGATAATAAAAATTTTCTGCCAAAAGATCCCTGACATTAAATTTTAAGTCAAGTCTGTTTTTTAAGAATGATTTACCTAACTGAAAATCGATAACTGTTCTTCCGTTTTCCCAGATATCAGGGTCAGATGCGTTTCCTACAATAAAAATACGCTGACCAACCCGGTTAGTCATTAACGCCACAGAAAATCCGTTTTCATTATCCTGATAAAGAATACCTGCGTTAAATACATAGGGAGACTGCCCTTGCAACTGTCTGCTTTTTACTGTAGCGGCGCTGTTATTGGATAATATTACTTTTGATTTTATTAAAGAAAGGTTAGAGAAAAGTGTAAGGTTATTTAAAAATTTAGAGGAATCTGCTTTAAGCAGAGCACCAAGTACAATTCTAAATTCAAGCTCCACACCATAATTGGTTGCACGAGGTGCATTCCTGTAAGATATCTCTCCCTGTACATCCGATCGGGTAATTTGCTCAATAGGGTTTTCGAAATTTTTGTAGAAACCTGTAGCTGAAATTAATTGTCCGCGTCCGGGATAAAACTCATAACGAACATCGTAGTTATAAATTTTTGAGCGCAGCAATTTATCGTAGCCGGAAAACAAAAACTGTGTAGTAAAATCATAAAAAGCAAAAGGAGCAAGTTCCCTAAACTCGGGTCTGTTTAGTGTTTGCGCATAACATAAGCGAACATTTTGTTTTTTGGTAACTGAAAAAATAAGATTGGCTGAAGGAAGAATATCATTTTTACTTGTATTCAATTGCACAGGTTGTCTGTTGTCGTACAAAGCATCCAGTTTTTGAGCAAAAGTTTCGTAACGTGCGCCACCAACAAATCGTATGAATTCAAAAAACTTGGCATCAAACATAAAATAACCGGCGCCTAATACGGATGATGCAGTATAAGCGTCGGTAGGTTTAGTGCCATCAAGTAATTTAAACCCGCCTGCCCCCGGATAAATTAACCCCATGTTTTGATTAGCGAAGATTTGATTTTCTGGGAGGTATAAAAGACTGTCTTTAAATTGTACGTTTCCTCCGGGTATTCCGTATTTAGCAAATCCCAATTGACGTGCTTTAAATGACCGGTCTCTCAGTTGATAAAACGCGCCTGTTTTCAGTTCTAATCTGATATGTTTTCCGAAACTTAGCGGTTTAGAAATATCTATCCGGCCATTTTTAATATTTTCGTTTGTGGTAGAATAAAACATTCCGCCCCCATAATCAGGGCCCACATTAGATAATGCGATGTTAGCCTGATAAATTGTATCGGAAGATACGGGATCTGATGGGTCATTAAAAGTTGTAAGTCGGGTATAAATACTTCTTCTAAGGTTAGGTATATCTCTTTTTATTGTTGAGTAAGAACCTATCCAACTGACTTTAAATTTTCCGAACGGAATAAAATGATCTCCGCTTAACTGACCTGAATAAACCTTGTTGCTTGTAAACCATCTTGCTGTAGATTTTAGTAAGGTCGGATTTTGTTCAAGTGGATTTAATGTTCCTGTTCTGCCAATGACCCTGTCATCTGAATTTATACTGAATATATTTTTAATTCCTATACTATTATTGTCATTTATCTTAACAGCAAAATTTGCGATAGCTCCTGCCAATGTACCTGTTGAATAATTTTTATCGAGATAATCGTAATCAATTTGAGAAGGGACATTAGGATCGATACTATTTGTATACGAACGCCGAATGGTTTGTGTATAATTATAGTTGCGGTTGTATGTAACAGAAAGTATCATACCGATTAAATCTTTATCTTTTACTTTAAAACTGCGTCCTATTGAATATTGAAAATTAAGGTTTGGGGTTTTAGTTAATTTATAGTTATCATTATACAGAGCCCAGTCGTTTTTCGTTTGTTTCGCTAATAAGGCTTGCTGACTAACAAGAATTGGAAAATTTTTCTCGTTGTCGGGAATTCCTGAGGGCATTGAACGCGTACCATCATCTATACCTAGCCAGTCAAGTTTTCCACCTTTGTAATATGTCCTACTCTTACCATATGCCAGGGTATTATAACCATCACCGACTGTAAATGACTGGAAGTTTTTATCGGGAATACTTTTTGTATTTATTAAAATTATTCCGCCGGCAAATTCCGCCGGCATATCGGGGGTTGCTGTTTTATTAATTACAATATTATCGAGCATGTTAGCAGGAAAAATATCAAAGGCAAAAGCTTTACGATCGCTCTCTGAACTTGGCAGTGGCGCGCCATTTAAAAAAGCAGCGTTATACCTGTCGTTTAAACCCCTGATAATTACAAAGCGATTATCTTGTATTGCGGCACCACTTACTCTTCTTAAAACATCACTTGTATTCCTGTCGGGTGTCTTTTTAATTGTTTCAGCCGATACTCCGTCACTTAGGCTTGCATTTCTTTGCTGCATTATTAATAATGTACTTGAGCTTTCTTTGTTGTATGAAGTGGTAACAGTTATTTCTGTGAGTGTATCAGATTTAGGTTCATCAAGAGAAACATTTACATACGTTACGTCTCCGGCATTTACAACAACTCCGGTAATAGCTTTATTGGCGTAAGAAATAAAGCGGCAAATTAAAGTATAAGTGCCGGGTTGCACATTATTGATAATATACTTACCATCAAAATCTGATGCAGCACCCTGAGAGGTTCCTTCAATTAAAACAGTTGCTCCGGGAAGGGTTTCGCCTGTTTTCCCGTCAATTATTTTTCCGGAAATTTTTCCTGATTGAGAAAACCCGTTGGTAAAAAAGGCAAGAACAAAAATTACAATTAAAAGAATTTTGTGCCCGCTTAAATTCATGTAAAATGTTTGCGACAAAGTAATCCTATGTATGTCAACAGGTGTTTAGTTAAATATTACTGTAAGGTTAAGAATACAAACTAATGCTTAATATTTACTTTACAATTCTTTTTAAAAATTAACTTTATGTGGATATATAAAATGATTTTATATTGATATAAAATTTAAAAAGGATAAAAGTAAGACCGCTACTTGCTATCCTTTATATTAAATTAATGTTAAATCAGGGCTACTATTGTTAAAGTACAAATAACATTAAATGCGCATTTGATTTAAATTGTTGTCCTTTTTTTGCACAAATAAATAAGAGAGCCTAAAGTTTAGCAGGCTCTTTGTAAAACAGCAAAAATTGAAAGTAATCCATACCATAGTAAGCTGGTTTGAAGATAAAAACGAAGAGCAGAAACTTACTGAGTATCTCCAAAAGCATGGATATAAATGCATAAGTTGCCTTGATAAAGGACATTTTGATAAACTTATTGAAACATCATCTGATTCAATAAGTTTGGTGGTTATTGATTTGGACGTAAAAGAAACAGACGCTATTCTGGCCTGCAATGAAATTAAAAGTAACAACCAAAAAACTACTCCGTTTGTAATTATTGTTGGGGATAAAACTGAAGAGTACACGCAAACTACAGCCCTTGACTTAGGAGCTGATGATTACATTATTAAACCAATTAAACTGCAACTTTTCTTAAAACGAATTGAAGCTATTATCTCAAGAAAAAATCTGAGTACAGAGAAAAAGACTTCAAAAGGAGAAGGTTTTTTTATTGATAATGAAAGACATCTTGTGCTAATTGATAATATAGGGTACGATTTACCAAAAAAGGAATTTGAGCTGTTAAATTTATTTTATTCAGTACCAAATAAAATTTTTACGCGTGAGGAGATTGCAATTGTTTTATGGAAGGATGAAAAAATAGCGAAACAACGCACTATTGATGTGCATATACGTAACATCCGAAAAATTCTTGGAAAGGATTTGATAAAAACCGTTAAGGGATTTGGTTATGGGTTAAATAAAATAACAACTTTAGTAGCCGCAGATAGTATTAATAATCTTAGTTGACTTGAGAAAAGTCTTTTGAACTAATCAATTCCCCTTTCTCACTCCAATTAAACCATGTCCCGGTTTTTTCACCCATGGTGTAATGCATTTCAAAACGTTTTTTTCCGTTGTCATCCCAAACTATCCATGTACCGTTCTTTTTGCCCAAATGATAAATAGCTAAACCAACAGTAACGCCGCTTTCATTATAACGTAACCATTTCCCATTTTTTTGTCCATTCTCGAAAATACCTTTTTCCATTAGTTTACCCGAAGCATAATAGTATTTAGCTTCTCCGCTTGAAAGACCGTCTTTTACTTCTATTTCTGATTGCTTAACACCATTTTCTTTATTTTCAAGTGTTCCGGTAAAAAGTGAGCCATCAGACTCCATATATAAACCATTTTCGTTTTGTTTTACCTGAGCATTAACCAGTAAGGTTAATAAGAAAAATCCCAGAATGAAGCCTATTTTTTTCATAACGTATGGTTTTAAATTGTTACTTAACGTAAAGTTATCTCATTTTATGGATACGGTAACAAATTGGTAACATAAAATAGCCTTAATAAGCAAAAAGATAACATTAACTTTACATTAGAAGGTTTTTCCAAGGTTAAGTGAAATAAATAAGAATTTTAACGGGGATTTAACACAATATCAGAACTAAGAGAAAGTTCTTTGCTTTTTAAGGTAGTTGGCTCGTAGCCCACCATTTCAATTGCTACTTCTGTGTTATTAGAACCTATTAATGTTATAGCAAAACATCCATTCATATCAGAATAGCAGTATTTATCTGTCCCTTTAATTTGAATCTTTACTCCTGTTAGTGCTTCTCCGGTTTGTTTATCTATGATCTTGCCGGACAGTAAGGTAATATTACCCGGGTCATTATTAGCAACCAGGTTTGTTGTTAACGAGAAAGTAACTAAAAGTAAAACAATTATCTTTTTCACGTTACAAATTAACGAACATAAGGTTTACAGAAAATTACCCCAATGTTACCAAATCATTAAGTTTGGTTGAGGATTTACGATAAAGTGAAACTTAATTTGAAATGAACCGATGTTTTAATCGATGTCTTTTTTTAGTATTAATTTTAGTTTCAATTAATGGTGTATTTTTTAACATGAATGTAATGTTTTGATAACTAAAACCTAAACCTCAAGTATTATCAATAATCTAATTTTAACAAAATTGAGTGTATGGGCGTTAGAAAAAAAATACTTCTTGTTGATGACGATCTTGATACCATTAAATTTTTAACCTTTAATTTTATTAGAGAGGGCTATAATGTGGTGTCGACTTCTAATGGCTATGAAGGAATAGCGATAGCGGAAGAAATAAAGCCTGATATTATTATTTCTGAAATTTTCTTACCCGGAACAAATGGTATTGAAATGTGTAGAATAATAAGAAGTAAAGAGGGTTTTCAAACACTTCCAATCATTATTCTAAGCGTTTCAGGCGATGAGTTACATTACCTCTCTGCTATGTTTGCCGGAGCACACCACTATGAAATGAAACCTGCAAAATTTTCATACCTACATGAGAGGGTGCTTATTGCTCTTGCAGAAGAAGTTACTGTGGGAGCGCTGTGTTCGGCATAAACAGTTTTGAAACTTTATAAAATGATAAACTTTTGGTAACAGTATTTTAATTTGTATGCTTTACCTTTATTTATTAAAGAGTGAACACCTTAAAGGAATTCAGTTTTTTCTATTTACTGAATAATTCTTAACCACTTTATTAATTTTTTAAATTGTATAAAAGCGGTTTATATGCCTAAAATTATTTTTGCTACTGATAACAAAAAAGAGTTTATCGAACTCATTCTAAAAATCAAAGATAATTATTCGTGTGATCTATCAATTGTTCAATCAGGAAAAGAAATTCTTGAACGATTGATAAAAGAAGAAGTTGATATTTTGATTATTGATTTGGAAATGAATAATACAAATGGTATACAAATTTGTTCTGAAATAAGATCAGTAACAAACAGTTGTCAACCATTTATTATAATTATTAGCGAAAAAACCGAAGATTATACTCAGGCATTAGTCTTCGATTCTGGTGCAGATGATTTTTTATTGAAGCCGTTAAAAGCACCTTTACTGGCTGCCCGTATTAAAGCTATGATGAAGAGAAAAACAAAACAATGCATAAAACTTCCTTCAACCAAAAAAGAAATAAGTATGGATTACGAGAGGCGTTTATTATTAGTTGACACAAAAGAAATAGAATTACCAAAGAAAGAATTTAATTTATTGTTTTTATTCTATTCAAATCCCGAAAAAATGTTTACCAGAACTGAGATTGCCAAAAGTGTATGGGGAGACGCATCTGTTGGGGGGAGTAAACGAAAGTCTATAGATATACATTTAAGTAAAATAAGAAATAAAATCGGTACTAATTATATAAGAACAGTAAGTGGTATTGGCTACATATTTAGTTTGTAAATATGTAAATCTTTCATCCGTTAGAATACAAGCCCATTTTATTACCTTCTGAATCTATGAAATAAGCATAATAACCAACATTCCCATCTATTAATGTTCTGGGAATTATTACTCTTCCGTCTTCCATTTGATTTTTAATTAATGACTTACCTTTTACAATTACTCCGCCGTATGCCTGTATTCGCATAAGCATATCATCTATACCTGAATTAGCATCAAAAAATAACACGGGGCCACTGCCTTGTTCAGATTTTTTTTCGTATTGCACCAAAGCTCCGCCCATTACAAAATCTTCGCTTGAATTGGTAGGTTTAAAAATAGCGTGAGGTATCCCGTTAAATTCGGTTATATCAAATTCAAGGTGGCGAAATACTTTAGAATAAAAGAGCAGCCCTCTTTTAAAATCGAATACAGGTATTTCAAACCAACTAATTAATTTTTTTGTAGGTGTAGTTAATTTTTGAACGGGACTATTTAATTTTTGCATCGGTTTGAGATATAAAACAAAGTTATTGAAAAAAGCGGTCACTTATGGTTTTTTTAAATTGATAACGTAAAAGCAAAAATACTGTAGTTTAATTAATTATTTCTTTAATATATGGTAATGTACCCGTGCAACAAACGAATTATTTTTGTTGCAAATAAAATACCATGAAACCATACAATGAACAAATAAATTACGCCGCTATTGAAGATAGCAAAAAATTACTGCGTTTGCTTGCTATTAACGGCATTAAAAATGCTAATTCTTCAAAAGCTTTAAGCCGTAGCGAAATGATGCGCCTTTTCAGAATTACACCCGCCGAAAATAAAATAAAAGACTATTGGGATATTGAAACATTTATGCAACCTGCTATTTGAAATTACTTTTATAAAAACCTAATTGAAAAATCAATTAAATGAATAAGAAATCAATTATTTTTATTTGTGCTATTGAAGCGTTTTTTATTCTGTTTCAATCAGCGAATAAAGGACTTCTGGCTCAGGTTAGTTGGACAACATCACCTTATACTCAGAATTTTGGAACAACTGCTGTAGGGAGTTGGTTAAATAACAGCACTTTTGCAGGATGGTACGCAGAATCTTGGCAGGTTACAACTGCCGGAACTGATGTATTTCAGGGCACCGTCAACATTACCGCCGCTGCTCCAACCAATTTAGGAGGATGGTATGTATATCAATGCAGCGGTGCAGCCGACATGAAACTTGGCTTCCGTCCTTCAAATAACAGTGGGGGACCGGATATACCCGGACTGGATGGACGCAGGGGTATAGGATTGGGTTTATGCCTGCAAAATGGTTTTGGTACTACTATTAATAGCATAGAAGTAGCTTTTGATTGGTATCAATTATCACTTGCTCAAAACGGAGGTGAGGTAAATCAAAACTTTTTTAGCTACAAAATAAGCACTCTTGCTATTAGTGATCTTCATACGCCTAGCGCGACCGCATGGACAAATGTGCCAACCTTAAACCATACTGCCCCTCAAAGTTCAGGAACTTGCTGCAGTACTCAACTAAACGGATATCCATGTACAGAATTTGGCTCCAAGCTGGTTTGTTTTGATGTTAGTATTCCTGCGGGGGAGTATATTATGCTAAGATGGTGGAACCCTAACAACGCAAACAATGACCCTCACATGGCAATAGATAATGTATCTGTTACAGCTTATGGAGTTGCCGGGTGTGGATCTATGGTTCTTCCGGTAGAACTTATTTTTTTCAATGCTAATCGTACTATCGAAAACCATACTGTTAACTTAAATTGGGCAACAGCCTCCGAAAAAAATAATGATTATTTTATTCTTGAATACTCTTTAGATGGGAAAACATTTATTCCTTATGGTAAGGTAAAAGGTAATGGCAACAGCAATAAAAGAAAAGATTACAGCAGCATTTTTACTATTGATATTGGTAACGCCACTCCTTATTTTAGATTAAAACAAGTTGATTATAATGGCAACTATAAATACAGTCCTGTTATAACAATTATGTCTTCTTTCGATACATCTTCAATCAAAATATATTATAGCTATGAAAAGGAAAAAATTGTTGCCAGGTTTCATTTAAGTTATTCACAAGAAGTTACCTTGAGTTTATTTGACATTTCTGGCGGCAAAATAGCTACTGTAAGTGCGCAATTTAGTGAGGGAGATAACGAAGTCTTAATTGCATCGCCGGATAACACAGGAATTTATTTTCTTGTTTATACTAGTGAAGACAAATTACCAATCTATAAAAAAATAGTGGTTTATAAATAATCTGTGAAAAAAGGCAGTAAAATAATTTTTGTAATCATGCTAATTGCGGCAGCTTTCATTATTGTTGGTTTTTTATTTAGAATACTTCACTGGTTTAATGCGGTTCCTTTAGTGTTTTCAGGGTTACTTTTATTGTTAACAAGTATGACTTTATTATTATTTTCTGTCAAACAAAAAAAATAATTTTTTCAAATAACAAGGCTCATGGCATTAGACCTTTATCATTTAAAAATAAAGAAATATATATATGATTAGTTTGATAGAAGATGTGCCTTACAAAGAACTGCACGAAGAGTATGCCAGGCAATTCAAAAATAACAAACAGCTTTTAGACAGTATGTATTACGCAGCTTTTGTACAGCAAGGTATATTGCCGCAAGAAAGGCATTTAAAAAATTTATACGCTGAACATTTTGTTATTTATAAACCTTTGAATATAATTGGTGGCGACTTGTACTGGATTGGACAAAAAGATAATTTAAAGTTTTTTGCCGTCGGAGATTGCACGGGTCATGGAATTAGTGGTGCACTACTATCTGTATTAGCACTTAGCTTTCTTAATTATATTGTGCTGGGAAAAGAATTTGATTTGATTGGAGAAGTTTTAGATGAAATGGATAAAAAATGGATGGAAACTTTTCAACAAGGCTTAGAGTTGGGCTACAATAACGATTGGATGGAAATTGGTATTGCATCATTTAACACTGATACACGTGAACTGCAATATGCCGGTGCATTTAACAAACTAACCCTTATAACAAACAATGAAATAAAAGAATTAGCAGGAAACAAATATCCTATTGGTGGTTGGCAGTTAGAAAAAGAAAGGCATTTTAAAACACATAAAATTATTTTGGCCCATCAAACTAAAGTGTATCTGCAATCTGATGGGTTTAAAGACCAGTTTAGTTTTATTTACAGAAAAAGATACGGAAGTAAACGAATGAGAAATTTACTGATACAAAATAGTTACTTGCCCTTTAATGAGCAAAAGAAAAAAATAGAGCGTGAATTTATTTTGTGGAAGGATTCAGAAGAGCAAACGGATGATGTATGCATTTTAGGAATCAAACTTTAATTTATTCAATCTGTTTAACGTTGAGAAAGTATACCAAAATGTAACCTAAAAACTTAAAATAATATCATGAAAAAAATAGCCGGGTTAGTTTTAATTAGTTTCACTGTTGGAAACTTGAAACAAATATCTTTTTTTGGAATATTATTAGTTATAGGTTGTGCAATTTTTATCTCACAAACCAAACACAAAAATATTTCAGGTAAAGTACTTTTTCATCTTATGCAGTTTTTAAATAGATTGCATCTATGAAGTAAGAAATACCTGAAAACTGAAATAATGTAAAACGGCATTCGTCTCAGACCGATGCCGTTTTTTTTGCCCATAGCATAATATTATCTCACTACATGTAAAATGAGACGAAAATACTTTAAGATAAGCATGGCGTAATATTTTCTTTACCAAAATACACGTAGCAATTTTGCTTTTTACACGCGTATTTAATTAATTGGTAATTTTCTCTTGACCTTAAAGTAATGTGTTCTGCCAATATTTGTAAAACCCAAATTTGGATTGAAGACACATTACAAAACCATTGTTGTTTCTGACTTGCATCTTGGCATAAAAGCTTCGAAGGCTAAAGAAATCTCTAAATTTTTAAAACACAATACCTGTGAAAATCTTATTTTAAACGGAGATATAATTGATGGTTGGCAATTAAGAAAAAGCGGGAAGTGGAAAAAGAAACATACTAAATTCTTTAAACTTATTCTTAATTACGCATCAAAACGTAAAAGCAAAGTAACGTATGTACGCGGTAATCATGATGATTTCTTAGATCAGATACTACCGTTTCAATTAGGAAACTTCTCTATTAAGAAATATTTTGTTTATGAATCGTTTGGTAAAAAATATTTCGTGGTACATGGAGATTTATTTGATACAGTTACCAATAAATTTAAATGGATTGCCAAATTAGGGGATGTAGGTTATACTTTTCTTTTATGGCTTAACAGACATTATAATACCTATAGAGAAAATCGTGGATTGCCATATTATTCCCTATCACAAGCAATTAAAGCTAAAGTAAAATCTGCGGTTTCTTTTATAACTGATTTTGAAAATGAATTAGCAATGGTTGCCAAAGAGCGCAAATGCGATGGAATAATATGCGGACATATTCATCAGGCATGCATAAAAACTATAGATGGAGTAGAATACTTTAACTCCGGCGATTGGGTTGAAACATTAAGTGCTCTTGTTGAAGATTTTGATGGTAATTGGAAGATAATTTATTACAGCGATTGGCTGGAAAAGTATAACGAAGATAAAAAGCAATTTGCTTATTCTATTTCACTTGCCGAAAGTGAAGAATTTTCAGAGAAAACTAAACAATTAATAAAAATGAGAAATGCTGGATAGAAAAAAATTTGTCATGGTTGTGCAAGGCGAAGGTCGTGGGCATATGACACAAGCTATTACGCTTTATGATTTATTAATTTCAAAAGGACATGAGGTATCTGCTGTTTTGGTTGGTACATCAGGGAATCGTGAAATTCCGAAATTCTTCTTTGATAAAATTAAAACACGTGTTGTAAAATTTCAAAGTCCGAATTTTGTAACGGATAAAAATAGTAAATCTATACGGATCGGTCCTACATTAGTCCATAACCTTATGCACTTAGGTGTTTTTAAAAAGAGTTTTGCAACCATCAGAGAAGTGTTAGACAATTATAAACCGGATGTGGTAATAAATTTCTACGACTTATTAATTGGACTGTATTATAAAGTCAATAAACCAAAAATTCCGCTGATTTGTATTGCGCATCAGTATATTTACCTGCATAAAGATTTTATGTTTCCAAAAGGATATTTATTAGATAGATATATTATTAGAAATTATACCAAGCTTACTTCTTCAAGATCAGTTAAAAATCTGGCTCTTTCATTTTATCATATGCCTCAGGGAAGAAATAATAATGTAACAATAGTTCCACCACTTTTACGCAATGAAATATTTGATCTTAAAACTAAAAACAATAATTTCTATCTGGCTTATTTGGTAAACCACGGTTACTTTGAGGAAATTGTTAAATGGCATAAACTAAATCCTGAATTTGAAATTCACTGTTTTGCAGATAAAGTTGATGAATTAAATAAATTCAGTTTTGACAAGAACAAATTATTTGTTCATGAACTTAACGATAAGTTATTTATTGAAAAAATGGCTGAGGCATCCGGCTTAATAAGTACTGCGGGTTTCGAATCAGTATGTGAAGCCATGTATTTAGGAAAACCTGTTTTAATGGTTCCCGTGGAAGGTCATTTTGAACAGTTTTGCAATTCTCGTGATGCACATTATGCAGGTGCCGGTGTTTACGACAATAAATTTAATATTGATAAATTGGTTAATTATATATCTTCTGTTCCAATTGAACCGGAAAGTAATTTGGTTTATAAACGTTGGGTAATGGAGGGTAAAGAAAAAATTTATAAAGAATTAGTTTCTGTAATAACATAGTATGATAAAAAAACATGTAGCTTTTGTTATAAACCCTGTTGCCGGCGGCAATAGAAGGGAAAATATTATACAATTAATTTCTGAAAGCCTTTCGGAAAAAATATCTTATGATATTTTTGTTTGGGAAGAGAAAAATAATTTTGGTGAAATAAAAAAGCAAATTATTTCAGGTAAGTATGATATTGTAGTTGCGGTTGGAGGAGACGGTACTGTAAATGAAGTGGCTAAAAACTTAATAAATACAGAAATTGTTTTTGGAATTATTCCGAGAGGTTCCGGCAATGGATTGGCGCGAACATTAGGAATTCCTATGGATATGAGAAAAGCAATTCAAAGAATTGAAACGGGAGAAGTCAGGATTATTGATAGCGGGCTTATTAATGAAAGGAATTTCTTTTGTACTTCGGGTATTGGGTTTGATGCGCATATAGGTAAACTTTTTGCTACCAGTAAAAAACGCGGACTATCTTCTTATTTTAAAATTACGATGCGAGAACTTTTTAAGTACCGTGCCAAAACGTACAAAATTTCATCTAATGGAGAAGTACTGATTACTAAAGCCTTTTTAATAACCTTTGCAAATGCCGGTCAATACGGAAATGATTTTTATATTGCTCCTGAAGCAAAATTAGACGATGGAAAATTGCACGTAGCTATTTTAAGACCGTTTTCTGTTATAAGTATCTTTCCGCTTCTTACTAAAATTCTTAGAAAGAAGGCCCACAAATCAAAAAGTATAAAAACCTTTACTACCAAGAACTTAAAAATTACCGAATTGCAAAAAGTAGACATTCATTTTGATGGGGAACCTGGCACAGCGGAAACTAAAATTGAAATAAAAGTGAACCCGGCTTCGCTAAAAATTATTTGTTAGTTTTTAGCAGAGTAAGCAAAGAAATAGTAGAACGGACAAGCGGAAATCAACAGAGTTAAAAATTTGTTATTCAAAAACAAGAAAAATAACCTTTATTAAATTTACTATTAACCTAATAATGGAATGAAAAGTTTAATAAAAAAGTCGGGCATGATACCCGGCTTTTTATTAAACGACTTATTTTGTGTTTGGTAAAATTAGCCGTATCCCACTATTGCTTAAGCGTTAGTGTCGGTTTGCGGAGAGAGTTTACCAATTCTGATAATACAAATGTAAAGCAACAATATAGCCTTTGTGTAACCGCAAAATTAAGTCTTTGTAATTGTAAAAAAAGATATTTACAGGCTATGAACAAATAAAAAAATTTGCTAATATCTTTTTAATACTAAGGTTATTGTTTTTAAAGAGTATGCTCTTTTGTGAGCTTGAGAATTTTCTAGAAGAAGAGAATGAATATAAAAGAGAAGAAAAATTATCTTGTACTTCATTGCTAAATTACTTAAATATAATTTAATGTCATTGCTTTGCTTGCAGACGTAGCAATTTCTTTTTTTCTTATTATGCGCTCCATTATATTTTTCTTTTTATTGGTATTGGGTAATAATAAGGTAAATGTTGTTCCTTTGCTTTCTTCACTTTCAACCTGAATCGCTCCGTTAAGTTTCTGCAAAGCATTTTGTACCAGGTATAGCCCAAGCCCCGGCCCTTTGGAAATCAAAGTCGCTTTAAAGAACAGATCAAAAATCTTTTCATGATACTCTTTTTTTATCCCAATGCCATTATCGGAAACAGATATCTTCAGCATCGAATTTTCCTCTTCAATAATAGAGACCTTAATGAATGTATTCTTTTCTTCTTTATTGGCATATTTAACGCTGTTCTCAAATAGCTGGCTGAAAATAGTTTCAATTAGGGTTTCATCAGAATAAAACCTGTTCTTTAAATCTACCTTATATGAAAAAATTATACCATTAAAGCCGGGTAAATACTGAAGTTTACGG
>CAZZEI010000036.1:0-21007 GCA_964653165.1 uncultured Flavobacteriaceae bacterium
AAAGTGAAAACGCTAATCAACTGAAAATCTTCTAACTAAGATGCAACGCTAGTGAGTTTACTTAAAAAAGAAAAACCCGAATATATTCCGGGTTTTTATATTTCAATTTAATCCCGATAGCTATCGGGATTACAATTTAGCTTTCACCTCAACCATATCATATCCCTCAATGATATCGCCTGCTTTTATGTCGTCAAAGTTTTCAATGTTCAAGCCGCACTCGTAACCCGAAGCCACTTCTTTTGCATCATCTTTAAAACGTTTCAACGAACCTAATACACCAGAGTGTATTACAATTCCATCGCGCACAATACGAACTTTGGTATTACGGTTAACTTTTCCGTCAAGCACATAACAACCTGCTACAGTACCTACTTTAGTAATATTAAATACTTCCCGTATTTCTATGTTACAAGTAACTTTTTCTACAAACTCCGGCGCAAGCATACCTTCCATCGCAGCTTTCACTTCATTGATAGCATCGTAAATAATAGAATATAAACGAACATCAATTTGTTCCTCTTCGGCTAATTTACGTGCACTAACGGTTGGTCTCACCTGGAAACCAACTATAATAGCGTTTGAAGCAGAAGCCAACATTACATCACTCTCGCTAATTGCTCCTACCGATTTATGAATAATATTAACCTGTACTTTTTGTGTAGATATTTTTAATAAAGAGTCAGCTAATGCTTCAATAGAACCATCCACGTCACCTTTAACAATAATATTTAATTCCTTGAAATCACCAATCGCTAAACGACGACCAATCTCATCAAGTGTAATATGCTTTTTGGTACGCATACCCTGCTCACGTTGTAATTGCAAGCGTTTATTGGCAATCTCACGAGCCTCGCGCTCATCTTCCATCACAACAAATTTATCTCCTGCTTGTGGCGCACCGCTTAAACCTAAAAGTTTAACTGGTGTTGCAGGTCCTGCTTCTTCAACTTTATGTCCGCGCTCATTAAACATAGCACGTACACGTCCGCTATGACTTCCCACTAAAACAACATCGCCCATTTTAAGCGTTCCGTTTTGTACAAGTATAGTTGCAACGTATCCACGACCTTCTTCAAGTGTTGCTTCAATAACACTTCCCATTGCTAATTTTTTTGGATTAGCTTTTAAATCTAACATTTCAGATTCAAGCAAAACCTTTTCTAAAAGTAAATCAATATTTTTTCCCTGCTTGGCAGATATTTCCTGACACTGAAATTTGCCGCCCCACTCTTCTACTAAAATATTCATCACAGAAAGTGCTTCACGAATTTTATCTGCATTTGCACCGGGCTTATCAATTTTGTTTATCGCAAAAATCATCGGTACACCTGCAGCCTGCGCGTGATTTATTGCTTCTTTGGTTTGAGGCATCACGCTATCATCAGCCGCAACAACAATAATTGCAACGTCGGTTAATTTTGCGCCGCGTGCACGCATAGCAGTAAAGGCTTCGTGACCGGGAGTATCTAAGAATGTGATTTTTTTACCGCTTGGCAATGATACACCATAAGCACCAATGTGCTGCGTTATACCTCCTGCTTCACCGGCAAGTACATTTGCTTTACGAATATAATCCAGTAAAGAGGTTTTACCGTGGTCAACGTGACCCATTACAGTAACTACCGGCGGACGATGAACTAAATCCTCCGGGTTATCGATTTCTTCTGTTGAATCTTCTTGTTCTTCAACTGTTACGAATTCTATTTTGTAACCAAATTCTTCTGCAACAATCGCAATTGTTTCAGCATCTAAACGTTGATTGATAGAAACAAATAAACCAAGCTGCATACAAGTTGCAATTACCTGAGTTACTTGTACACTCATCATTTGCGCCAACTCATTTGCCGATACAAATTCCGTAACTTTTAATACTTTCTTTTCTAAATCAATCTGCTCCTGCTCTTCTGCCATACGTTCGCGAACTTCTTCGCGTTTTGTACGACGGTATTTTGCAGTTTTAGATTTTTGTCCTTGCTGACTAAGTCTTGCAAGCGTTTCTTTTATTTGTGCCTGAATTTCTTCATCGGTAAGTGCAGGTTTAGCTTCACGTTTTGGACCACGGTTAATTGCGCTGCCGCCACCTGTACCTCCACCTCCGCCTATGCGAGACTGAAATTTTTGACGTGCAATTTGTGCCTGTTCCTTACCTACTTTTTTAATTTCTTCCTGACTTAAGCTTCCACCTTTATTAATTCGCTTACGCTTTTTCTTTTCGGCGTTATAATCGTGCGACGTAGTTGGTTTCTTTTCTACCGGAAGTTCTACTTTACCCAATATTTTAGGTCCCTCTAGCTTTTTAAATTTTGTTTCTAAAAAATCTTCTTTTGGGGCTTCAGATTCTATTGAAGTTTCCGTAGTTATCTCTTCGATTTTTTTTACTTCTTCGTCAACCGTTTTTTTGCTTCCCTTTTTAACTTCTTCTTCTGTTTCCTTTTTAGATTTTTTTTCGGGCTTTGTTTTTGTGTTTAACGACGCAAGATCAATTTTTGAAACAACTTTTACATTAATATTTTTTTCAGATTTTGCCTTAATTGTTTCGGTATCTGCTTTTGTAATTTCTGCTGCTTTGGCTTTTTTACTTGCGCCTTCATCCGCAATTCGCTGTTTACTTTCTTCGCGAAGTGAATCTAAGGTTTTAGTAATTGAAGAAGGCGACATGTCTTTTATAACAATATCTTCTTCTATATCTTCTTTTTTCTTGTGAATTGATTTTGTTTCATCAAGTACAATAGATTCCTTTTTCTCTCTGGTAATCTGACCAACATGTTTTGCTTCCTGTTTGGCAATTTTCTCTCCCTGAAACTCTTTTACGAGCAGGTTATATTCGGCCTCACCAATTTTTGTGTTTATATTTTTGGCATCAACTTTAAATCCCTTTGAAGACAAAAATTCAGCAAGTGAATCTCTACCCACATTAAAATCTACGGCAACCTTGGTGAGCTTATATGATTTGGTTTCAGACATATTTTTATTTACCTCTTCTTATTTTTTATTTTATTTTTCTTCTTCAAATTCTGATTCTAATACTTTACGGGCACTTTCAATAGTAGCTTCATCCAATTTAGTGCGACGGGATAATTCTTCTGTTGTAAGTTTAAGCACATCTTTTGCAGTATCGCAACCAATTGCTTTTAGTTCTTCAATAACTGCTGCCTCTATTTCGTCAGAAAACTCCTCTAAGTCAACGTCTTCTTCAATTTCTTCTTCAGCTTCGCGGAACACATCAATTTCGTAACCGGTTAATTTACCTGCTAACTTAATATTAAATCCACCTTTACCAATTGCCAATGAAATTTGATCGGGTTTTAAATAAACATGTGCATGTTTAGATTCCTCTTCTAATTTAATGCTGGTTATTTTTGCCGGACTTAAAGCACGCTGAATAAGCAGCTGAGAGTTAGTAGTGAAATTTATTACATCAATATTTTCATTTTTTAATTCACGAACAATACCATGTATACGGGAACCTTTCATTCCTACGCATGCTCCAACAGGGTCAATACGCTCGTCGTATGATTCAACCGCAACTTTAGCGCGTTCTCCGGGTTCGCGAACAATTTTCTTGATGGTGATTAATCCATCTGCAATTTCAGGAACTTCAGTTTCAAATAAGCGCTCTAAAAATACGGGTGATGTACGTGAAAGAACAATAACCGGAGTAGCATTTTTCATTTCTACCTTTAAAACTACAGCTTTAACTGTATCTCCTTTTTTAAAGAAGTCAGTTGGAATTTGTTCGGTGCGTGGTAAAATTAATTCGTTGCTCTCGTCATCCAGTAAAAGAATTTCCTTTTTCCATACCTGGTAAACTTCAGCTGTTGTAATTTCTCCAACACGCTCTTTGTATTTGTTATAAATTTCGTTTTTCTCTAATTCCAAAACACGCTGAACTAAATTCTGACGAAGAGAAAGAACAGAACGGCGACCGAAATCTTCCATAGTAACAGGTTCAGTAACCTCATCACCTAAAACAAAATCCGAATCAATTTTCTTAGCTTCAGTTATGCTAATGTGTTTGTTTTCATCGTACTCAAACGAATCATCTGCAAATTCGTCTTCCACAACCGTGCGGTTTTTATACATCTCCACATCCCCTTTATCAGGGTTTACGATGATGTCGAAGTTTTTATCGGTACCGAATTTTTTTGTGAGCATACTACGAAATACTTCTTCGATAATGCTCATAAGCGTTACACGGTCAATGTTTTTAATTTCTTTAAACTCGGAAAACGACTCGATCAGGTTTACACTATGCATGATTATTTATTTTAAAATGGTAAAATTAACTTTGTTTCTTTTATTTGATTTAATTGAATTGTTATGTTTTCTATAATTGTTTGTTTGCCTTTTCCTTTTTCTCCGCGCTCTGTCTTTTTCGATTCCACTTGTATTTCATTTTCATCTGCAAGAGAAAGTTTACCAACAATTTTAATACCGTCTTTTTTTAACACACTCACTTCTTTGCCGGCATATTTTTGATACTGATTAAGCACTTTAAATGGTTGATCTATGCCGGGCGAGGAAACTGTTAGTTCAAAATCTTCCACTTCACGATTTAAATTTGACTCAATATGTTTACTGATAGAAACGCACTCATCTACAGAAACATTAGTAGGCGTGTCTACAAAAACCACAATTTTATTACTTGGCTTAACTTTAATATCTACCAGAAAAAGAGGGGTTCCACCCATTTTTTCTTCAGCTAACATCTTGATTTTCATTTCACTAATCATTCCTACTTACCTTAAATAAAGAGGGGACTTTAGGTCCCCTCGTTAGTATTAAATATTTCAGGCAGCAAAGATACGACTATTTTATTAAAAGCCAAATGTTAATTATTACCGACGAATTATGATATTATTACGATAAGTTTTCTTATATTTGATATAAGAAATAATGTCAACAAAATATAAGTACCATGAAAACGAATATTAATAAGTCTTTCAAACGTGTTAGCTTATTTTTTTTAGCAATTCTATCGCCTGTTTTATCATTTGCAGACGGAAAATGGGGAGCAAATGAGGCAACCCCAACCAGCGACAACAGCATTTACGCCGAAATAGCTATAGGCATAGCGTTTGTTGTAGCAATTGTAACTTTTTTAATCTGGAAATCTAAGTACGACAAAAAAGAGCGTGAAAAACAGACGGAAAAAATGAAAAAGATACATGCCGCTAGACGCCGAGCTGCTTAAAGCTCCCTTTGCCTTATAGCTTCAAACAACACGATACCTGTTGCTACAGATACATTTAAGGATGCTATCTTTCCTTTCATTTTTATTTTTACAGCTTTATCGGCTAATTTCAGGTATTCTCCCGAAATTCCACTTTCTTCGGATCCCATGATAATTGCGGTAGGCAATTTAAAATCTATACTATAAATTAATTTATCCGTTTTTTCGTGACAGGCGATTAATTGTATGCCGTAATCTTTTATGTAATTTAATGTGTCTTTAAGATTATTCTCCCTACAAACCGGAATTCTATGTAATGCGCCCGCAGAAGTTTTTATGGCGTCAGCATTTATTTGTGCCGAACCACGCGCCGGAATAATTATCATATCAACACCTGCACATTCTGCGCTACGGGCAATTGCACCAAAATTACGTACATCTGTTACTTTATCTAAAATGAGTAGCAATGGTATTCTTCCCTCCTCAAAAACTCTTGGTAACAAATCTTCGGTTTTGTAATAGGTTACTTCTGCTAAATAAGCTATAATGCCCTGATGATTTTTAGCTGTAATTTTATTAATTTTTTCGGGAGGTACAAGTTGATAAACAATATCTGTTCCTTTTAATACTTTACGTAATTGATTATACAAATCGCCGGTAATACCACGTTGGACTAAAATTCTGTCGATTTCTTTTCCGGCTTCAATTGCTTCCAGTACGGCACGTATGCCAAAAATGTAATTATCGTTACTCATTATATTAATTGATGACTGAAAATTGTTTTAGATGATGCATAGCATGTTTATGCAATAAATGAAGCCATTCATTATAATTAAAATCTCCGTAAAATGGATTTGTTACAATGGCGTCTGAGTTAAATTGATAATGCGTAGTGAAAAGGAAAACTTCATTCTCTAATTCTTTAACAGCATCTTGTATATTAACGTGCCTAAACGGAGCCGGAGTTTCGCTCATCAAGGAATTTTTGGTGTCGGGCTTAAAAGGTTTATCGCTCATTGCAAAACTTTTTGCTTTTTCCAGGAATTCAGCCGGAGTTTGCAAAGGCTGTACAATTCTTCCCCAGGCTACGCCAAAAGAATCTGTCATATGCTCAACCATACCCTGTGCCGAAAGCACTCCCCATTGAGGTTTTTGATTAGCGCCTAATTTTTTAATAAGCGTAATATACTCATCGTTAAAAAAAACTTCTTTTTCCATTTGGCTAAAATATAAAATAATTCTGCCTTTAACAGCAAATAAAACAAAATGCTGTTGCCTACGGCAAAATAGAACGCTGATAACGCTGATTATTATGATAAAATATAATTTTTATGTTACGCTTTGTTTATTGATTTTTTAATGCTTTTTTTAATCTGCGGTCATCATATTAATCTGCGTCATCTGCGTTCCATTGTATTATTGATGCTGAAATTTGCAACTAATTTACCTATCTTCGTGACTGAATTATGGGCTTTCTTTTTCATATAGGCAGGTATTTTTTACTTATAAAACGTGCATTTTCTAAGCCCGAAAAATTTTCGGTTTACCGTAATCAGTTTTTTTTCGAGGTAAATAATATAGGTATTTCCTCTTTAGTTATCGTTTCTATCATTAGCGTTTTTATGGGCGGCGTAGTTACTATTCAGTCGGCTTTTGGTTTTACTAATCCCTGGATTCCTTTATACGCAGTTGGTTTCACCGTCCGCGAATCGATTTTATTGGAATTTTCTCCAACCATTGTAAGTTTAATTCTTGCCGGTAAAATAGGTTCTAATATTGCCAGCGAAATTGGCTCTATGCGTATAAGCGAACAGATAGATGCGCTTGAAATAATGGGAATAAATTCGGCGGCATTTTTAATACTTCCTAAAATTCTTGCCGGTATTTTTATTTTTCCGTTTTTAGTGGCCATCAGTATGTTTTTAGGAATTCTTGGAGGCTTTGTTATGGGCATATCAACCGGAGCTTGCACGCCATACGAATATGTTTTTGGTATTCAATATTCCTTTATGCCCTGGAAATTAGGTTACTCTTTTTTTAAAAGCGCCGTGTTCGGTTATATCATTACATCCGTAGCTGCTTATTTTGGCTACTATGTAAAAGGCGGTGCGCTTGAGGTTGGAAGAGGAAGCACTAATGCCGTAGTGTATAGCAGCATTCTTATATTATTTACCAATTTTATTATTACACAAATTGTCTTTGCGCATTGATTGAAATTAAAAACATATCGAAAACTTTTGGCGACCGTGTTGTAATAAGCGACGTTTCTTACCAGTTTGAAAAAGGTAAAACCAATTTAATTATTGGCGAAAGCGGCTCGGGTAAAACCACAATTTTTAAAATGATGGTGGGTCTGCTTACTCCCGATGAAGGAAATATTATTTATGACGGAAGAGTTTTTTTAGAATTAGACGAAAAACAAAAACAAGAAGTAAGGAAAGAAATTGGTATGCTTTTTCAAGGAGGAGCTTTGTTCGATTCTATGACGGTAGAAGAGAATGTTGCTTTCCCTTTAAAAATGTTTACCAATTTTTCTGAAAAAGAAATTATAGAACGTGTAAACTTTTGTCTAAGCAAAGTACGAATGGAAGACCGTAACGCACTTTATCCTGCAGAACTTAGCGGAGGAATGAAAAAACGTGCTGCCCTTGCCCGTGCCATTTCAGGTAATCCAAGTTATTTATTTTGTGATGAGCCAAACTCCGGACTAGACCCAAAAACATCATTGGTAATTGACGATTTAATTTTAGAACTGACCACCGATTTTAATATGACTACCGTTGTTATTACTCACGATATGAACTCTGTTATGCAAATTGGACAAAACATTATGTTTTTACACAGCGGAAAAAAATGGTGGTCGGGCACGAACCAAGAAATTCTTACAACTACTAATAAAGAATTACTTGATTTTGTTTACGCTTCAGAGTTTTTGAAGCAATTGAAACCCAGGAATTAATTTTTCTTCTGCGCATCTTCCAAATCTCTCTTTTCCCATTTTAAACGGCGGTAGCGATTAAACGAATAAAATAGTCCCGATAACACTGTAAGCGCAACAAAATACAAAGCTTCTTCTCTTGTGCCAGCAATTAGCTGATAAACTGAGAGAATTATTGACAGAATTGAAAAGGCCAACCACAAATATTCTTTGCCTTTATAAGCCAGGTATAAATAATTCTTTTGTGGTTTGCCTTCTTTGTTTTTTGCGTTTTCTTTTTTCATTTTAGTTTTTCTTGTCAGGTCGAGCAGAATCGAGACCCTATGTTATTCCCGCTTCTCGACTTCGCTCGAAGTGACATAATTTTTACTCAACAAGTAAATTACACCCACGCAAATCACTGTTATCAAAACGGCCCATTAATTCAAATTTTCCGTCTACATTCAACTTGCCTAAATCTTGTGTTGCAATAAAACAGCATGAATTTATATTAGCCAAATCTATTACATTAATACCACCTGTTTTTGAGTGTGCAAGATACTGAAAAGGATCATTGGTATCGCGCACTAAAATTTTCATCCAGGGTGGTGTTTCAAAAATTCCATCCTGTTTAGAATAAGCCTGACTCAATAACTCCGTCATACCATACTCCGAATGAATTTGTTTGACAGAAAATTTTTGTTTTAAAATTTCGTGGAGTTCACTCTTTAGCATTTCTTCTCTCCTACCCTTCATTCCGCCCGTTTCCATCACGATAAAATTTTCGTTTAGTGTAATTCCGGTTTCTGCTAAATCCAGCAAGGCATAACTTACTCCCAACAAAAGTGTTTTTTGCTTTTTCTCCTTCAATAACGAAATGGCTTTTTTGAGCTCATCCATATTATTCAAGTAGAAATTACTTTGCGGGTGTTTACTTAACTCCCTTAATTTCTGTGCCATGTAAACTAAAGAAGATCCGCTTCGCTCTAAGTAAGAAGGCAATAATGCCAACACACAATAATCTTTTGGGTTTCCGTAAAACAATTCAAAGTCTTTTAAAAAACTCCTTTCGTAAAGTCCAATATCATTTACGTAATGATGTGATGTACCCGTATCAGTAGTTCCACTGCTGGAAAAAACTACGGGGTTGTTTGAACTATTTGCTTTTGTAACAACTTTTTGTGTTTTAAAAATTTCAATGGGTAAAAAGGGTATTTGTCTTATCTCTTTTATATCCTCAGGTTTCAACCTTAATGCATCGGTAAATTGTCTGTAAATAAGGTTATTTTTGTACTGAAGGTTAAAACACTGAATAGAATGGCTTTCAAAAGCTATTTTATCGCCTTTTTTAAGCGAAAAAACACGTTCTTTTAAAATATTATAATTTACCTGCGTTATTATATCCACGAAACAAAATTATTCTTAATTTTATCATAGTTTACATGAGGGCAAAAGTAATTAACATATTTTCTGTTTTATTTTTAGGGATATTTATTTTTTCCTGTAAAAAAACGAAGACTCCCGATCCGGGTCCGCCTGTTATTGCATTTAAAAGCTTTGATATAATAAATAGTAATGATGCCTATTTGCGTTTTACGTTTACCGATCCAGATGGAGATATTGGATTAAAAACAGAAGATGATTCATCAAAAAGTTCTCCTTATCACTACGATTTTCATTCGAGGTTTCAATTTAAAAATTACCTGGGAAATTTTATAGATTCGGTGTGGATTGATATTACGGGTGCCGACAGTGCTCAATACAATTATCGTATCCCATTCGTAGATAATAAATCGAAAGATAAATCGCTTACCGGAGAGATAATTGTATACTTCAGCGGTTACAGGCAGGCCTCTATTTATAAAAAATTCAGATACACTATTTATATTTACGATAGGGCTCACCACAAAAGCAATGTTATTACCACACCCGAATTATATTACCCCTAAAAGGTATGCCTAAATATGTTTTAGAATCAGGTTTCGATTACGATTTTTCGCTGCTCGCTATTTCCTCGTCCGAACCCGATTACAAGCTTTGCATACACATAAACCGCTTAATCAACATTGATTTATCGCGCGATTTACCCATTGAGTTAAGTACTAAAAATATGCTTGCCCCACTTGCGTTTTCATGTTTTATGTTTGAAGAGGAAGAAGAAGAAAATCGATATATTTTACTATCAAACCGTAGCACGAACAAAGTTGCTGCGATAAGCAAACCCGCCGGACCCTCTTTATTTGATGAAGATTCATCCTTAGATACGAAAGGATTTTTAGTTCCTGAATTATTACAAACCGATTACCTTTTACTAATAAAAGCGGATGCGCACATAAGTATTGCGGATGATATACAAGCTAAGCTTAAAAAACTCAACTTTGTGCAAACAGTACAAAACATAGACCCTGAAACACTACCCTCTAAAAAAAATTTAATTATATGATCAATTCTTACAACAGAACAAAAATTGTAGCTACCATGGGCCCTGCAACAGCTGATGCAGATGTGCTTGAAGCAATGGTGGCGGCAGGATTAGATATTTGTCGCATAAATTTTTCTCATGGTAATTATGATGCGGTAAAAGAAAATGTAAACATAATTCGCGCAATCAATAAAAAATTAAATTGTCACATTGGTATTTTAGGCGATTTGCAAGGGCCGAAGCTGCGTATAGGCGAAGTAGAAAATAACGCATTTGTATTAGAGGAAAACGACGAAATAATTATTACAACAAAAGAATGTATTGGCACCAAAGAGAAAGTTTACATAACCTATCAGCAATTTCCACAAGATGTAAAACCGGATGAATTGGTTTTGATTGATGATGGAAAAATTCATTTAAAAGTAATCGAAACAAATAAACGGGATGAAGTTCGTTGCAAAGTAATTTCAGGAGGAACTGTTTCTTCTAAAAAAGGCGTTAATCTGCCAAACACAAAAATATCTTTGCCTTGCCTGACCGTAAAAGATTTACGCGATTTAGATTTTGCTTTGGAAAATGATTTTGATTGGATTGCACTTTCATTCGTAAGAAATGTAACAGATATTGTTGAACTGAAAGAAATAATAAACAACAAAGGGAAAAAAGCCCGCGTTATTGCTAAAATAGAAAAACCGGAAGCCGTTAGAGAAATAGATAAAATTTTAGAAGTTACTGACGGTATTATGGTTGCCCGAGGAGACCTTGGTGTTGAAATGCCAATGGAACAAGTGCCACTTTTACAAAAAATGATGGTCACAAAAAGTATTAATGCAGGTAAGCCGGTAATTATAGCAACGCAAATGATGGAGAGCATGATTACAAGTTACACTCCTACCCGAGCCGAAGTAAATGATGTTGCCAATGCGGTTTTAGATGGTGCAGACGCAGTAATGTTAAGCGCAGAAACATCGGTAGGAAAATATCCGGTAAAAGTTATTGAATACATGAGTAGAATTATAACACAAGTAGAACATGAAAATAAAATTTATTACCGCGACCATCAACCCGAATTAAAAACCAACACATTTATTACAGACAGCATTTGTTATAACGCATGTAAACTTGCGCAACAAGCTGGAGTAAAAGCAATAATATCTATGACGCATAGCGGATATACTGCATACAAACTTGCAAGCCATAGACCAAAAGCACATATTTTTATTTTTACTGATAACACTTCGTTGCTAACGGCTTTAAGTTTAGTATGGGGCGTACGCGGGTTTTATTACAATAAATACGAGAGTACCGACCAAACCATTACCGATTTAAAAGAGTACATACGAAAAGCAGGTCTTGTAAAACAAGACGACATGGTAATAAATATTGCCAGCATGCCCATGAAAGACAAAGGGCGAACCAATATGATGAAGCTTTCTTATATAGGATAATCCCCTATTTTTTAACTGTTTACAAAAAGCCTCCTTTTTGTAGAAAATTATTCGCTTTTCGAAATAGAGTATATTTTCAACCTTACCCAACCTTACCCATAGTAATTCCAT
Source organism: uncultured Flavobacteriaceae bacterium (assembly GCA_964653165.1). Classification (GTDB taxonomy): domain Bacteria; phylum Bacteroidota; class Bacteroidia; order B-17B0; family Aurantibacillaceae; genus PALSA-968. The sequence goes on from CAZZEI010000036.1 coordinate 12,075, forward strand.
CTATAGTTACAGTTTATGATAGGCAATTTTGTTATTTTTGAGAGAGAATTGTTCCCGGAAAAAATGTGTTTTATCATTATAATTGAGTTTTTTAAATTCCTCAAAATGACATATCTTTAACTGCTTTTTGAGAAAATTACTGTTTTTAAAATTTAGACGATATAATCATGTGTTTTGGCTCATTTTTGAGAATATTCTTTCCTGCACTTTTCCTTTTGTTGCTGCAGAGCCAAGTAGCTTACAGTCAATCAACTTGCGATCCTTCTACACCATCTTTTACAGTTAATTTATCAGGAAATCCCAATGCCACCTGGGTATCTTCACCACCCGTTCCACGAGTAGGAAATTGCTGCGGCACAACCCCACCCGATAATTGTATTGAATTTATTATAACTCTATCACCGCTTGCAGTAGCTATTAATTTTCAAATTGTTTCAGGGGCTGTTCCCGGTGGTGCCATGTTCTACCAAATTAATTGTGGTCCACCGCAATCAGTAGGAACTCCGCTTTGTCTCAATGGTCCGGGCCCTTATTCCCTCACTTTCTGCAAACCCGGAAATAATATTAATACGTATGCAATCACTTCAGTTGCAGCTCCTGCTGTATCACCGGATGACAGCACTGCAAGCGGTTGCAGCGCAACCATGTACGCATCCGGACTTTTAGTTAATTCGTCAATAACCTGGACATCCATTTTTCCCGGTGCTACTGGTCAATATAATTCGTATTTAAGTTGTACTACCGCATGCGACACAGTAATTGTAACATCTCAGCCGGGCGCTCCACCTTATATAGATTACATGGTTTGCGGAACTCCTGTTGCAGGAGTTTGTGTTCCTACTTCACTTTGGTGCGATACCATTCGGATTTATATAACCCCGCCTTTAACTGCTACCATTACCCCTAACCCTGCAAACTATTGTTCAAATATGCCGGGTATTCTTCTTACCGGAATTCCTGGAGGTGGTGCACCAACTTATACAACAACTTGGACGAATGGAGCAAACGGAACAGGAACAGTAGTAGCAAATGGCAATAGTTATACTGCCACTTCAGCCGGAATTTATTCATATATTGTGTATGATCTTAATTATCCTAAATGCCCTCCTACTATTGTAAATGTACCGGTAACTGTGAGTCCTGCTCCAATTATAAATGCAGGTCCCGATCAAACTATTTGCGGAACAACAGCAACACTTTCAGCGACTGTTAGTGGTTCAATAGGTGGAGTTTGGTCAGTTGGCGGTGGAACATTTACTCCTGGTAATACTTCTCCAAATGCAGTGTACACTCCAACTGCTGCAGAACTTGCTAACGGAACAGTTGTTTTGACGTGGACATCAACAGGGAACGGAGCATGCGCACCAGTATCAGATCAAGTTGTTCTTTATTTTATTCCTCCTGTTATTGTAACATTAACGGGTCCGGCAATTATTTGTTTCGGGCAGTTGGGTTCAATAACTGCAAATGTAACCGGAGGAACAGGACCTTATTCTTATCAATGGAGTACAGGACAAACTTCACAAACAATTTCAAATGTTGGTCCGGGTACATATACAATTACCGTTGGTAGTTTTGGAAATCCATGTATCGGAACAGCAACAATAACTATTCCAGGTAATCCACAAATTGTTGTAACTACTTCTCCTAATAATAGTATTTCATGTAGTACCACTGCGGTAATTTCTGCATCAGCAACAGGAGGCACCGGTACTTTAAATTATCAATGGAGTAATGGCGCAACAACACCATCAACTGTAGTTTATACAGGAACGTATCAGGTAACTGTAACCGATGCAGTTGGTTGTTCTGCCAATGGCTCAGTAAGTGTTCTTGCAGCAAACAGCACTTTGCTGGTAAGTATAAATCAACCTCCGATGTTATGTAACGGTGCAACAACAACACTTAACGCATCAGCTACAGGAGGATTTGGAACTTATTCTTATTCATGGAGCAATAGTGCAACCACTCAAAGTATAACTGTTGGTGCAGGAAACTATTGTGTAACAGTTACTGATACATTGGGCTGTTTAACTTCAGCATGTGTAACAGTAACGCAAGAGCCGCCACTTAATGTTTCGATTCCTACTCCTGCTAATGTTTGTAGCGGATCTCCCGGCACTATAACTGCATCTGCTTTTGGTGGAATAGCACCTTATACTTATCAATGGAGCACCGGACAAACTGCGCAATCTATTACACAACTTGCAGGGACTTACACTGTAACAGTTACCGATGCAATTGGATGTACAAAAACTGCTACTGTAACTATAACACAAGCACCTCCGTTAACGGCAGCCGTAAGTTCAAACCCTGTAAGTTGTTTTGGCGGTAATACTGGTTCTGCTTCAGTAAATGTTGGTGGAGGAACTCCAAACTATAATTATTCATGGACTCCTTTTGGCGGAGGTTTTTCAATTGCCGGAGGATTAACTGCGGGAACTTATACAGTAAATATTACAGATGCGATTGGCTGCGCAACAGCAACAGTTGTAACAGTAGCACAACCTAATCCTTTAACTACAAGTATTTCTTCTACGGTTAGTCCTAGTTGTTACGGTGGAAATAACGGAACTGCAACAGCGAATGCAATTGGCGGAACTCCAACTTATTTTTATTCGTGGTCGCCATCAGGAGGAAACGCACAAACAGCAATTAATCTTGGTGCAGGAAATTATGTTGTTACAATTACGGATGTAAATGGTTGTACACAAACGGCGCAAACTACAATCACACAACCTGCAATTTTATCAGCTAACGTTGCGAGCGCTACAGGAGTGAGTTGCAATGGAGGAACTAATGGTGCTGCAGCAATTTCTGTTTCGGGTGGAACGCCGGGTTATATTTTTTCGTGGATGCCTGGAGGATATTCAGGTTCTACAGTAAATAATCTTCCTTTTGGAACTTATACAGTAACAATAACTGATCTTAATGGTTGTACAACACAAACAACAGTCAACATTACACAACCACCGGTTTTAACCGCTGTTATTTCGGGAAGTTCAAACGTAAGTTGTTTTGGTGGAACTAATGGAACAGCTACTGTTTCTCCATCGGGAGGAAACGGACCTTATACTTATTTATGGAATAGTAATCCTATACAAACTACAGCCGTTGCAACAAATTTACCTATGGGAACTTATTCTGCAACTGTAACCGATGCTAATGGTTGTTCAGTAACTGCAACCGGAGTTACCATTTCGCAGCCAACACCAATTAGTGTTACTGTTTCTCCATCGGCATTAATTTCATGTAATACAACAATTGCAATTTCTTCTTCGGCAAGTGGAGGCACAGGAAGTTATTCTTATCAATGGAACACCGGAGCAGTAACATCATCTATAACAGTGCCAACCGGAAATTATGTTGTAACTATCACAGATGGAAACGGATGCGTTGCAACCGGTTCGGTAAGTGTTCAAGCAGCTAACAGTACGCTTACAGCAACAATTATACAACCTGCAAATATTTGTTTTGGTACTACAACAACAATACCTGTAAACGTTTCAGGAGGATTTGGAAGTTATACGTATTTATGGAGTACAAGTTCTACAGCGTCTTCAATTACTGTTGGCGCAGGAAATTATTGTGTTACAGTTACCGATGGAGCAGGGTGTGTTGCTAATGCCTGCGTTAGTATAAACCAAAATTCTCCGCTTAATGTTACAACAAGTACTCCATCAAATGTTTGTCCGGGTGGATCAACAAGTGTAACTGCAATTCCAAACGGCGGACAAGCTCCTTACACATATTCATGGAACACCGGACAATCAACAGCTACAATTACACAACCCGCAGGAACATACACAGTAACGGTTCATGATACTTCAGGGGTTTCCTGTTCAGCAACAGCAATTGTAACTATTTCAATTGAACCTCCTATCATTATAACTTCCATTTCAACAAATATCAGTTGTTTTGGATACAACAACGGTTCTGCAACAATAAATGCTTCAGGTGGTGTACCAGGTTATACGTATAATTGGTTGCCAACTGGTGGAACAACGGCAATGGCTACAAATCTTAGTCCGGGTCCTTACACAGTAACTGTAACTGATGCTTTAGGATGCACACAAACTTCTGTCGCAAATATTTCTCAACCTTTAACAGCAGTTTCTGCTTCGGTTACCGCAACAAATGTTTTGTGTTTCGGGCAGCCCACCGGATCAGCAACCGCCAGTTCGAGCGGAGGTACTGCACCTTATGTTTATTATTGGTGGCAAAACGGAGATACACTTGCAACCACTACCGGATTGTTTGCAGGAAATTACACTGTTTCAGTAGCAGATATTACCGGATGTTTTACACAAGCTTCAATTTCTGTTACGGAGCCACCCGATATTATTTTAACCTATACAGCCGGCGCTGCAAATTGTAGTAACAGCAACGGAACAGCATCTGTTTTTGCAAGTGGAGGAACACCAGGATATTTATACGCATGGGCACCTATTGGAGGAAATACCCCAACAGCAAATAATCTGCCTGCTGGAAATTATACGTGTACGGTTACAGATACAAAAGGTTGTCTGAAAACAATTACAGTAACCGTTCCTTTAATTCCATCTAACTTAACACCCAATTTTTCTTCAACAAATGCTTGTCCAAATTCTGTAACTTCATTTACCGATCTTTCTTCTGTAAGCGGTGATACTATTGTAGCATGGGCATGGGATTTTGGAGAGCCCTCATCCGGAATAAATAATTTTTCATCCAATCAAAATCCATTTCACAACTATAGCTCTTCCGGAACTTTTACGGTTACACTTACTGTTGCCACGCAAAGCGGTTGTACAACTTCTGTCGTGTTGCCGGTTACAGTTTACCCTGCTCCGGTTGCAAGCTTTTCTGTTTCTTCAGCTTGTGTTAATACGGTTTCTTTATTTACAAATCTCTCCTCTATTACAAGCGGAACAATTACAAGTTATTCCTGGAATTTTGGTGACCCGGGTTCAGGTTTAAATAATTCATCTACTTTGTTTAGCCCAACGCATACCTATTATGTTGGAGGGACATATACCATTTCTTTAACTGCAACTTCAAATAACGGATGTGTTAATACAAGTGTTCAAACGCTTACAATTTCTCCAACACCTATTGCTTCTTTCAGTGCAACGGCCGTTTGTCAGAATTCAACAACGCAATTTTCCGACTCATCAACAGTAGGAGGAGGAAATTCTATTACAGGATGGATTTGGGATTTTGGTGACGGTTCTCCTGCCGACAGCACACGAAACCCTTCGCACGTTTATTCAAACGGCGGAAGTTTTACAGTTATACTTTCAGTAACTTCTTCTAATGGTTGTGTAGGAAAAGATACTGTGAGCATTTTTGTAAACCCATTACCGATTGCTGATTTTGCTGCACCTAATGTTTGTATAAACAGTGTTACGCCATTTACAAACCAGTCTACAATTTCGCCCGGAACCATTGCATCTAATTCGTGGGACTTTGGAAATTTTACACCACTCAGCAGCAGTCAGAGTCCGAATTATGTTTACGCCGCGCCGGGAACTTTTTTTGTAACCCTAATTGTTGTTTCAGTTGCAGGCTGTTCCGATACAATAACTAAACCGGTTAGCGTTTATCCATTACCTTCTGCATTTTTTAACGCAACCAATACTTGTGCCGATTCGTCAACGCATTTTTTCGATGCATCAAATATATCGGGTGGTAACAGTATTAATGGATGGCAATGGGCTTTCGGTGATGGTTCGCCCGTTAACACTTCACAAAATCCTTCGCACATTTATTTTAATCCAGGTACTTATAATGTAGCAATGGTTGTTACATCTAACTGGGGATGCGTAGATACTATCATAAAACCTGTTGTTGTTTTTCCTAGTCCGGATGTTCAGTTTTTAGTTACCGATTCAAACAGTTGTATAAATGCCTGCACGCAATTTACAGATTTGAGCACAATTTCAAGTGGAACTATTTCTAATTGGACTTGGAATTTTGGCGATGGTAGCATAAGCAGTGGTGTACAAAATCCTGTACATTGTTATTCTAACACAGGGGTTTATTCTATTACGCTTACTGCAATTTCTTCATTTGGATGTGCTTATTCTTACACGCATCAAAATTATATTAATGTATATCCCATACCAAATGCAGAGTTCAGCTACAATCCACCTTCGCCGATTTCAATATTAGAACCTACCATTAATTTCACTGATTTATCTGACACAACAGTCATAAATTGGGCATGGAATTTTGACGACCCGCTAAATCCGAATGGCAGTTCAGATCAATCACCAAGCCATGTTTATGGTGATACCGGAACTTATTGTATTACGCTTATTGTAGAAAATAATTACAATTGTTTTGATACTGCAACACATTGTCTTAAAATAGATATTGATTTTACTTTTTATATTCCTAATGCTTTTAGTCCGGGCGGCAGTTTCGGACTAAACGATGAGTTTTCAGGCATAGGATCTTACTTTAGTGATTACCAGATGTGGATTTATGACCGTTGGGGAAATATGATTTTTTACACTAACGATATTGATAGAAGATGGAAAGGAACTGTAGGTAACGGCAAAACAATTGCTCAGGAAGATGTGTATGTTTATTTGGTAAAATTATTTGACAACAATAAAAATGAGCATGTGTATAAGGGGACTGTTTCGTTGATTAAATAAAGTGATTAGGGGTTAGTTTTTAGTGCTTAGAATTTTTTCTTTATATTTACTTTACTAATTAGAGCCTACTGAAAAAGTAAACTTAAAAAATTCGCTAAAAGATTGCATCCGTTTTTTTGCCACAGATTTCACAGATTTTCACAGATTTCCAACGCAAATTTTTTATTGTTTTTGTAGCTTGATTGATAGTAACGCGGAAATTTTTAATCTGTGAATCCAATCTGTGAAAATCCGCGAAATCTGTGGCAGATTAATGCCCGCAAAGCGAGCATCTTGAATAAGTCAACTAAAAAATTCGCTATTTTATAAAGTTGTCTGCAAGGTTTTTGCGCACCCCCTTCATTAAATCCTTGCACTTATTATGGGCAATTGGCTTCAAAACGCCTATCAAATAAGGGTTTTCGACTTATTCAGTAGACCCTAATTATTGCTCGTGAAAAAAGTTTTACTTCTTCTTTTATTTTTTTGCGTTGTGAAATTAACTGCGCAGATAATTAGGGTCTACTGAATAACCCCTAACTTATTTTGTTTTAATTTTTCCTGACTTCACACATTTAGTACGGGAGCAATTTCCATTTTTTTATTAAATCAGCCAGAGGACTTTCCATTAGGTTTTTTGTTGGTGACAGGAACGTGTAAATTTCTTTAGTTTGCTTATCTTGGATATGGTGGCAAATTGATGGGTAACGGAAATACATCCGCTACCGGTTACATGCAAAGTTTTATCTTCAAAAAAAGAAAGTTGCCGTGTTTCTTTTAAAATCTATTCATTTGCTTTTTGGACCAACTCAGAAAGCTTATCTCTATCGTGACTGCTGCCAAGGTGTTTTCGCGGAATGGTTTTATCATTTTGATATTGTACAACGTCTGCTATTGCCTGTAACGTCAGTCCGTCTAAAAACTAACCGTTGAAACAAATATACAAATTAAAACGAGTGTACTATCCGTTCATGCACATGTAAACTCACAGTCGGCACATCAAAACTTGTATGTTCTGTTTTACCTGTCCACTGCAATTGTGGGTCAAGGTGTGGGTCGTATTGGTAGGTTTTCTTTTTTTAGCCAGTGTTATAAGTATGTGCGCCCTTGTCCTGCTTACACAACAACCACGTGTCCCAGTACACGCGTCTGCAAGCCGATGCTAATTTGGAAGAAATAGTTTTTACTTTTATTGTGCGTTGGCAAAAAGCGCTTCGCGCAACCGGGGCAGGAAAACAGACAAACTCTTTTACCGCCAAAAAAATCACATACCTTAATTTAAAGCGGTAAATGTGTTTGACTGTTGAGCGTGGCTTACGCTAACCCATTACGCTGTCCGCTGTACACGCGTCTGCATACAGAGAAACACGTACACACAAAACCAGTCGAGCGAGAGCCCTGCGTCGCCTGTATTAAACACATGCAGGTCGACACATTTATTATACAAAGTCCGCTTACACCAACACATTACGGTGTCTGCTGTGCCATTAAAATTATTTTGCTATTTTTAAACCATGAAATTAATACGTGTCATTTTTATTACGTCCTTGTTTTTATGTTGCTGCAAACAAAACAGCGGCAATAAAACCACGCAACAAAGTAATGATACTTTGTTTGCAGGCGTTCTTATGAATGCGGATAGCATTAAACCACCCACCCAAATACAAGCAGGCGCACCAACCTTAATAAACATACCAACTAAGGCAGGCGGTTTTTTTATGCGAAAGAAAAAAGACCCCAAAGGGGCAGGCGGCACAGAAGTAAAAGTAAATTTACTGCCACCGCAAATAAAAATGTTAGATACACTGTTAGTGCAGGGAAACCCCAATTTTACCACCTACACTACCGATAACGGTCTTGCGCTTGATGCAATCTCATCTGCTTGCATAGATAAAACCGGAAATCTCTGGTTCGGTACGTATGGCGGTGGAGCCTCTCGCTATGACGGGAAATCATTTACCAATTTTACTACCGCGCAGGGGCTTGCAAATAACAATGTGCGGAGCATTACCGAAGATAAAACCGGAAATCTCTGGTTCGGTACGGATGGCGGTGGAGCCTCTCGCTATGACGGGAAATCATTTACCAATTTTACTACCGCGCAGGGGCTTGCAAATAACAATGTGCGGAGCATTACCGAAGATAAAACCGGAAATCTCTGGTTCGGTACGGATGGCGGTGGAGTCTCTCGCTATGACGGGAAATCATTTACCAATTTTACTACCGCGCAGGGGCTTGCAAATAACAATGTGCGGAGCATTACCGAAGATAAAACCGGAAATCTCTGGTTCGGTACGGATGGCGGTGGAG
>CAZZEI010000037.1:0-20736 GCA_964653165.1 uncultured Flavobacteriaceae bacterium
AATAACCAATCCCAGGAAGAAGTAGAAGAAGTTACTCCGAATACAACCATAAATGATGCGCCAAGTGTTACGTTTTTCCAATGGTGATCATTGCCTGTTGTATTATCCGCATCAATAGAGTTTTTGCGAAGTTTGTGCGTAAACCAAAGCCAGCTTGCCATATATAAAATTGTGCGTAACCACCAGAACCAGCCAAAGTATCCCATTTTTGCCTGAATAATTTTATCGTGCGCAACTGTTTCTGCATCCATCCATGGATAAATATGATGAACACCAAGCTGCCCCAAAAGAAATAACAGCATCATTAGACTTAAGCCCCAAGGTAAAAACCACGATACAGCTTCCATAACACGTTTAACAGTAGTTGCCCAGGCTGCTTCGGTTGCATATTGCAGTCCTAAAAAGAAAGCAGCAGCCAAACCAATAGCCATAAAGAAAAAACTATTAATAAAAACATTTGCCCATGCGCGGTTATGATTATAATGCACATCTGCTTCTGCTCCTGCAGGATGATCGCAAAGAAAAGCTGCGATAAGAGAAACAAGTCCTACGCCCATAAGCACGTAAGTAAATGTTTTTGCTTTTTGCGGAAATGTAAAGTTTAAATTACTGCTCATATCCAATATCTATTTTATTTTTTTTCGTCCTTTTTAACCTCAGCAATTATAACAGGTGCTTTTGCTAATGAATCTGCACTTACTTTCGGGCCTTGTAATTTTTGCACATAGTGAACAAGTTTCCAGCGCTCTTCAACATTTAATTGCGTATCGTGTCCTCCCATTAAGCCCTTTCCATGTGAAATTGAATAAAATATTTTTCCTTCTGAAAGATTTTTTAGTGCTGCACCATCATATGGCGGTGGTTGACCGGGTAATTTTAATCCCACTTTACCATCGCCTTTGCCGGCATCACCATGACAGTGCACGCAGAATTTTCCGTACAACACTTCTCCGTCTTTCACCGCTACATCACTATTTGCAATTGGATTTTTTAACCACAACCCTGCTTTTTCATAATCCATTCCCGGAGGCATAGATGGCATGTGACCACGAGCAATAGTTCCTGCAACAGGTTTTTTTGCCGACATTAATGTATCACCATTTAATACATGCGTGCCATAATATTCTAATGAAACTGACCGATACATATCGGGCATGAACTCGTAACCCGGGCTATTAGGCGCGTTTTCGCAAGAACTTAAGCCCGCAACTATAACACAAGTAATTACTGCAAGTATTACTGTTTTACTATTTATAATGTCTTTAAAAATCATCGCGTAGAAATTATTTATCTTTTAGTAAGGTAATTTTTCTGTTAATGTTCCTTTTTGATTTACTTCGATAGCTCCTTCAGCGCGCATTACTTGTTCTGCTTTCGATGCCTGATCGTCTGTAAGTTCCAGGTAAATTAAAAATTTATCGTTAGTAGTACGTGGGTCCGGATTTTTTGCTCTAGCACCAGGTACCAACATACAACGCAATAAATACGTTAATGCCATTCCATGACCGGCACAAAATACAGTTGATTCGAATGTAACCGGAATAAATGCCGGGATATTATAAATATAAACCCAATTAGGTTTACCTCCAACATCGGTAGGCCAATCGGTCACCATCATATACCACATCATTAATGTAGCTAATCCGCAACCGGTAAGTCCGTATAAAAATGCACAGATTGCTAAACGTGTACGAGGCACGCCTATTATCGGGTCAATTCCGTGAATAGGAAATGGTGAAAAAACTTCTTTTACTGCAATGCCTGCTGCTTTTAATTTTTTGCAAGCTTCCAGCAAAGGTACCTCGTCGTCGTAAACGCCGTGGATTATTTTTTTGGTTATTGTTACTTCCATATTTATTTTAAAATCTTAATTCAACAATTAATGATGTGCTGCCGCAGCTGCTTTCTTTTGTGATTCTCCTGAAACTTTCAAAATTGTTTTTAATTCTGATTGTGCAATTACAGGGAAAAAACGAGAGAACAACAAGAAGAAGAAGAAGAACATTCCTATTGTTCCTACAAAAATTCCTATATCAACAAATGTTGGATGATACATGTTCCATGTTGATGGTAAAAAAGTACGACACAATGTTGGAACGATAATTACAAAACGCTCGAACCACATACCGATGTTAACCACAATCGAAAGAATAAATGTTGCCACTAAAGAAGTCCGGATTTTTTTAAACCAGAACAGTTGCGGAGAAATCACGTTACACGTCATCATACACCAATATGCCCATGCATACGGGCCGGTTGCTCGATTAAGAAATGCGTACTGCTCAAACTCAACGCCTGAGTACCACGACATAAATAACTCTGTTAAGTAAGCAACTCCAACTATGGAACCTGTAACAATAATTACAATGTTCATATATTCAACGTGCTTAATTGTAAGATATGCTTCTAAGTGATAAACTTTGCGAACGATTAACATAAGCGTTAACACCATTGCAAATCCTGAGAACACAGCACCTGATACGAAATAAGGTGGAAAAATTGTGGTATGCCATCCAGGAAGGATTGACGTAGCAAAGTCCATCGATACAATTGAGTGAACAGAAAATACAAGTGGAGTAGATAACCCTGCAAGTACAAGTCCAACTTCTTCGAAACGGCTCCAGTGACGGGCGCTTCCACCCCAACCAAATGAAAGTAGATTGTAACATTTTTTTACAAACGGACTGATAGCGCGATCACGAACAGTTGCGAAGTCAGGAATTAAACCAATGTACCAAAACACCAATGAAATGGTGAAGTAAGTTGATACAGCAAACACGTCCCACAATAAAGGTGAGTTAAAGTTTGGCCATAAAGAACCGAATTGGTTTGGTAATGGAAATAACATATAATCTAACCAAGGACGTCCTGTGTGAAGCATTACGAAAATGGCTGCACACATTACAGCAAAAATTGTCATTGCTTCTGCAGAACGGTTAATAGCCATACGCCATTTTTGGCGGAACAATAATAATACAGCTGAGATAAGTGTTCCGGCGTGACCAATACCAATCCACCATACAAAGTTTGTGATATCCCACGCCCAATCAACTCCATTGTTAGAACCCCAAACACCAATACCAACACCGATGGTATAGCATAGACAACCAATTCCCCATAAAAAAGTAAGGGAAGCTAGTGTAAACATAATGTACCAAGCCCTATTTGCTTTTCCTTCAATCGGCCGGATAACATCATCCGTGATTTGAGAATAGGTTTTGTTACCTAAAATCAGCGGCTCTCTTATTTGCGATTCTGCGTGCATATCTTTTAATTCTTAATTTTTATAGCGCCCTGAGCTTGTCGAAGGGCTGAATTTATTATGAATGAGCTTCTTCTTTTTTACCTTCCTTTTTTTCTTCCGGATGATCATGTCCTTCTGCTGCCTCTTCTTCTTCTAAAACAATTGGCTCTTCCTGGTTACGTACTTTTAATAAGTAAGAAACAGTTGGCTTAATTCCAACTTCTTCTAATAATACATAATTACGTTCGTCTTCACGTATTTTAGAAACTTCGGAATCTGTATCACTTAAATCACCAAAAATAATTGCGTTAGTCGGACAAGATTGTTGACAGGCAGTTTTAATTGCTCCGTCTTTTAATGGCTTGCCTTCTTTTTTAGCATCTAATTTTCCTGCTTGTAAACGTTGCTGGCACATAGAACATTTTTCCATTACACCACGACCGCGAACAACTACGTCCGGGTTTAAAACCATACGCCCAAGATCTTGTTGAATTACATTTATTACTGAATACTCCGGATTTCCATTGTAATTATACCAATTAAAACGACGAACTTTAAAAGGACAGTTGTTTGCACAATAGCGAGTGCCGATACAACGGTTATATGTCATTTGGTTTAACCCTTCGGTGCTGTGGTTGGTTGCAAGAACCGGACAAACTGTTTCGCAAGGTGCGTGGTTACAGTGTTGACACATCATTGGCTGGAAAGTAACCTTCGGATTATTTGAAGGATTTTCCATATCTAAATACATCTGACGAGCACCAACATGTTCTTCACTCGCTTTTTTACGAGTCATATCAGATGTGTAATAACGATCTATACGTAACCAGAACATATCGCGTGAACGCATGATTTGGTCTTTACCAACAACTGGTACATTATTTTCTGAAGAACAAGCTACAACACAAGCGGCACAACCGATACAAGAATTCATATCAATTGTCATTCCCCACTTATGACCTGGGCGAGGATGTGCAGCCCACAAATCAACCTCAGCAATTGGAAGAGCTCCGTCATGCGTGTGAATTACCGTTTTCGGATTATTAGAAGCAGCATCTTCTTTATATTGTGCCAATGAAGTTTCGCGTAAAATAAATTCTTCGCGACCCATTATGGTATGCTGAATTTGAGTAGCCGCAAATGAGTATGATTTATTTGCATTTGCTATACTAACCTCAGCAGAAATATTTTGAAATGTATCATTTGTAACTGAAAGAAATTCGAAAGCGTTTGCTCCGCCTACAAGCGTAGCAACTTTCATTGTTTCTGCTTTGCGACCATATCCTAATGCAACGCCCAAAGTTCCTTTGGCTTGCCCGGGTTGAGGATAAACCGGTAATTCTACAACAATGCCATTTACAGTTAGTGTGGCAATATTTCCTTCTCTATCCTGACGTAACATTTGTCCGAAGCCCTGATCTTTTACATCTTCAGGATGCATGGTAATGTAATTATCCCAAGTAACTTTAGAAATAGGATCCGGTAATTCATGCAACCAAGGGCTGTTGCTCATGTTACCATTTCCTAATGCAATTTTTTCGTAAACAGTTATTTCCCACGTTCCACCTTTTGTAGATGAAGCTTTAGATGCCGAGGTGTTATAATCAACTTCGATTTTTATCTCTTCTACAACAGCCGCTTTCTCCTCTTTTCTCTCATCCACTTTTGGTAGGCCTATAGAATCGGCAACCTCAGAAATAACAGTTGCAAAACCAACCATTAAAGGTTTGCCGCTGCTGTCTTTTGCCATTGGAGTAATTACATCAACAGTAGGTTTTACAAAATGTACGTGTAAAACACCATCATGCAAAGTGTTGCTCCAAAAAGTATAAAAGTCACCGTATTTACCCTGCATTGGAAAAACATGGTTTTGCCAGAAAGCTTGCAGGTAAGTTAAGTAATCAGATTTAACACCGGCCCACATTAATAATGTGTCTTGCGCCTGACGAGTACCTTCGTAACGTGGTTGTGCAAAAATAGGATTGATTGCAGGTTGTTGTAAAGAATAATGTCCACGTTTTGGATTTGCATCGCCCCACGATTCTAAGAAATTGTGATTAGGACAAACGTAATCTGATGCTTGGGCAGTTTCATCTAAACTTTGTGCGAATGAAACTTTTGTAGGAACTTTTTTGAATGCCGCAGCGAAACCTGCTTTAGCCGGAGCTGTGTAAATAGGATTGCAATTAAAAGTAATCGCAACACCTACTTTACCCGCATTCATATCGTTGATAAGACCCATGAACGCTGCATCATCACCTTGTTTAAGGTTAGAATGATTTTCAACGTCAACTGTTTTGCCGTAGTTATCTAACATTTTATTAATGCCGTTAACTAAAACTTGAATATCTGTATCGTTTAATCCGCAAAGAACTAATGATTGTCCTTTTGCGATAATAAGTTCTTTAGCAATTTTGCCGATAGCTTTTTGTGCATCGGCATTGGATGTAATAGAACCGTTTGAAGAAGTGGCAGAATTTCCGGTCGCTTTTGCAACTTCATTATATAATGCAACAACTGTTTTACCAATTTCTGATGGTTTAATATAATAACGCTCATCTGCGTTAGCGCCTGTAAGCGATAAGTTTGCTTCGAAATGATAATGCTTACTCATTTCCTTTTTGTCTTTACCAACTTTACGGTTTTTAGAATACCCGGATGCAAATTCAACCGGCGATAACCAGTTTCCTAAGAAATCGCAGGCGATACCTACCACAACTTTATTTGCCGCGTGAAAATTATAGGAAGCAATCCTTTTTACACCCCATACTTTTTCGTTTGCGTTACTCAATGCTGAATAAGAAATAGCGTCTTGCTGATAAAGTTTTGATGTTGGATATTTGGCCGTAAACTCGGCAATTACTGCGCGTGTTGAAGGAGAAATAATGGTAGAAGATAAAATGGCAATTTCTTTTCCGGATGCTGCTGCATCAGTTAATGCCTTTCCAATTGCTCCATCAACAGTTTTCCAAGTTGCTTCTGTACCTTTTGCGTAAGGTGTGCTAATACGTGCGCCATCATATAAAGAAAGAACAGAAGCTTGAATACGTGCGCTTGTTCCGCCATTTGTAAGCTTAGATAAAGTATTTCCTTCGATTTTTATCGGGCGACCCTCACGTGTTTTTACCAGGATTGAAGAATAATCATGTCCATCATAAAAAGTAGAAGCATAAAAATTAGCAACGCCGGGTGTTACATCTTCAGGTTTATTTACATAAGGAATAGAATTCATTACGGGCGTTTCGCAAGAAGCAAGTGCTACTGCTGCGGTTGTAAAACCAACAACTTTTAAAAAGTCGCGACGTGATGTGCTGCTCGAATTTAATTCTTCGTTTCCAAGTACTTCTCCCATAGGAAGGTTTTCTGCAAACTCGTTGTTTTTATTTTTTAAAAACTCCGGGCTTTCATTAAGTTCAGGAAGTCCTTTCCAATATTTTCTTTTTGTACCCATTATCTATATTGAATAACGTTAACTCTTTAAAAATTAATAATGACATTTTGCACACTCAATACCGCCCATTTGTGCAACGGTAAAACTCTTTAAGTGCTGATCTTTATATTTTTCTTTTAATGCTGCGTGTAGTTTTTCGTAGTACGGATTTCCTTCCATTACCACATCCGTTTTACGATGACACTCGATACACCACTTCATTGTTAATGGAACTTTTTGTTCTGCAACTGTCATCTCTTTTACATTGCCGTGACACTGCGTACACTCAATTTTACCCACTACTACGTGTTGTGAGTGGTTAAAATAAACGTGATCGGGCAGGTTGTGAACTTTTATCCATTTAATAGGATTTGTTTTGCTCTCGTCATATTTCTGAGTTTTAGAATCGAAGCCGGCTGCAGCATAAATTTTCGAAATCTCGGCAGTTCCCGTAATGGCACCTGTGCTTATTCCTTTGTGACAATTCATACAAATATTTACAGTTGGAATACCTGCGTGACGCGATTTTTCAACTGAATTGTGGCAATACTGACAAGCAATTGCATTCTCGCCTGCGTGAATTTTATGTGAGAATTTAATTGGTTGTTCAGGCTTATATCCTTTTTGTGTTTGGTAATCGTAATAAACCCCAATTCGGAATAAAGAATTCCAACATCCTTTTACACCTATACAAGTAATTACAATAAAACATACTCCAACAAAACGTCGATGACCACCTGTCCATTCTTTTACTTCTTCCCAAAAAGTAAGTGCAGGCTCTTCTTCTTTTCCTTCTTTTTTATTGGTAACGTTTCTTAAAGAAATTCTTACGCCCCGCAGTATGCTTATTAATAAAGCAAGGATAACAACAACAGCTAATAAAATATATAAAGGACTAACGCCTACTTCCTGTTCAACCTCATCTCCACCGGTAGCAACGGGACCTGCAGGACCTTTTGCAACTTCTATTGGGGGATTTTTAATATATTCAATTACAGCATTAATCTCATCGTCACTTAAAGTTCCTTCAAAAACGGTCATCGAAGCATTACCATTCTCTTTAAATATTTTTACAGCTTCAGCGTCTCCGCTCTTAATCATCTTTTCGCTGTTCTTTACCCATTTAAAAAGCCAATCTCCTTTCGGAACTCTATCAACAACACCTTTAAGACCGGGACCGGTAATTTTTTGGTCGGTTGTAGTGTGACAAACAGCACAGTTTTGTTTAAATACGGCTTTCCCATCAGCAGCGTGAAGATTGTTGGAGATGACAAAACCCGTAAAAATTAAACTGCTCACTAAGAATTTTAGAGCGTTACGGTACATATTTTTTATCATAATATGGTTTAGTTGCTATGACATTGTAATGACAAATCTATTACAATGGACGCAAATTTAATAGAAGATTGCAATCAGAAGTCGTTTAAATGCAGTTTTTTTTAACGAAACCGTAATTTAGAATAATTCTAAATAAGCAATTAGGAAATAAAAAAACCTTGTCGTTCGACAAGGTTTTAAAAAAGGCAGATGAAGGCTTATTATTGTTCGAATTTTTTGAAATCAGACGGAACAGCAACGTTAGGGGCCTCAATTGTTTTTTTCTCAATTTTAATAACTTCTAGCTTACTCACCTGTGCTTTTGTGTCTAGTGTAGTTTCAACACTTAGCACTGGCATAGACCCTTTTGGCATATCTTTTATTTGGTTAAAGTAAATAGACTGTTTGTCTTTACGATTCCAAAGTTTAACAAGTTGCACGAAAAAATCGTATTTCTCGGTGGTAATCCAATAAATAATTTGTGTGTTTTCCTCTGTGTTTTTCACAGTATACTCAGTACACATCTTACCGGAAACCATTTTGGTTGTTTTACCTTTCACTACCTCGCAAGTGCCTTTAATAGCCGGAGGAGTTTCAGATTTGTGATCGCCCCAAACTTTACGCGCAGGGTTAACAAATTTAATTGTTTTAGCCGTTAAATCAAAAACAAAGCTACCCTCAACCTTCCCCGATTTTTTTCCAATCTGGTCAAGTTTTACATTATTACCTTTTACGTAATAAATATTAGTTGTAGTGTCTTTTTTTGTTTCCATACGGAACTCTATACTACCTTCGTATTGGGCAAAAGCCGCAAGAGTAAAGGCAGATAAGGCGAATGATAAGAATAATTTTTTCATAATTTTTATGTTTTGCGTTTGCTAAATTAGGATTAGCTTTGATAAAAACAAAATTTGTGCCAGAAACATTACAAACAGGTAAAAAAGGCGAGGAACAGGCAATTGCCTTTTTAAGAGGCAAAGGCTACCGAATTAGGCATGTTAACTGGCGTTATAAAAACCTTGAAATAGATATAATTGCCCAAGATGGGGAGTTTTTAGTGATTGTTGAGGTAAAAACACGTAAAAACGCTGATTTTGGCGAACCGGAAAGTTTTGTTACAAAAAAGAAGCAACAAAAAATTATCCGGGCCACACACGCATTTATACTTGAATACGATATAAAAGACGAAGTACGCTTTGATATTGTATCAATAAATAACTCTACAAGCCAAATTGAACATATTAAAAGAGCTTTTTACGTTAGTTTAAAATAACCTAAGTTGCTTTAATCGTATCTTCGCGCCATGAATAATGGCAAACCAGGTCGCAAATTTTCGAGCGACAGAAAAAAATCTCCTTATAAAGGTAAAGACAAAAGTGAGAAAGATAATTCTAGGCAAGAACGTAAAAACGAATATTACGGAAAGTCAAAAAGGCTTTCCTCTGAAAGAAGTTTTGATAAACCTAAAGAAGGTTATATAAAAGATAATTCGGAGAAAAATTTTGATAAACCTCGCAGAAGCTTTGATAAAAATTCTTCCGACAAACCGCGACGCAATTTTTCCAAGGACAGCTCAGAAAAAAGTTTTGATAAGCCGAGAACAAGTTTCGATAAAGATTCAACAGAAAAACCACGGCGCAATTTTTCGAAAGACAGCTCAGAAAAAAGTTTTAACAGAACATCAAAAAGTTTCTCCAAAGACGGGGAAAAAAAATTTAATCCTTCTCGGGATGAAAAGCCAAAAAGAAATACGGATGGCTACAGTGTAGATAAAGACACTTCCATAAAAAACAAACGCAGTTTTTCAAAAGATGATGCAGGAAAAAGCGTTGACAAAGATGGAAAAAGTTTTAACAGAGGGTATGAAAAAAAATACAAGGAAAAGCGTTTCTATAAAAAAGATTTTTCTAAAAAGAAGGATGAGAAACCTACTTATGCCGATCAAGGTTTAACCCGCTTAAATAAATACATTGCTAATGCAGGTATCTGTTCTCGCAGAGAGGCAGATGATTTAATTAAAAGCGGTTGCGTTAATGTAAACGGGAAAGTAATTACGGAGCTTGGTTTTAAAGTAAAAGTTGGTGATATAGTAAATTACTCTGGCGCAACAATAAAAACCGAAAAACCGGTTTATCTTTTATTAAACAAACCCAAAGATTATATAACAACAGTAGTGGATGATCGTGGCAGAAGAACGGTAATGGAACTTATTGAAGGAGCTTGTAAAGAACGCATCTATCCGGTTGGAAGATTAGACCGTAACACAACCGGACTTTTATTATTTACCAATGATGGTGAGATGACAAAAAAATTAACGCATCCAAAACACAATGTGCAAAAATTATATCATGTTGAATTAGATAAAAATTTAAAACAAACCGACCTTCTAAAAATAAGAGATGGCGTAGAGTTAGAAGATGGTTTGATTAAACCTGATGAAGTTTCTTACGTTGGCGAAACAAAAAAAGAAGTTGGAATACAAATTCATTCGGGAGCCAATCGTGTTGTGCGTCGCATTTTTGAAAAGCTGGACTACGAGGTAATAAAACTTGACAGGGTAATGTTGGCGGGTCTTACTAAAAAGAATTTACCTAAAGGACGCTGGCGTTTTTTAACTGAAACTGAAATTTCATTTTTGAAAATGGTTTAAACGCCGAACTGTTTTAAGTGATGGTCTAAATGTTTATGCAAACGAAATTACAAATGACGTTCCCTTATCAACTTTAATAGATATATCCCCCGATAATTGTTCTACCAACGAGTTTATAAGTTGAAGGCCGAGTGTTGTTGAAGAATTTACGTTAATTGTTTCCCGCAAACCAACTCCATTATCTGAAACAGTTAGTTTATACCGTTGGTTGTTTTCCGAAAAATCGATGTTTATTGCGCAACTCTTTTTATTGTTTGAAAATGCATGTTTAAATGCATTTGATAATAATTCATTAATAATAATTCCAGTTGGAATTGCCTTGTCTAAATCAATAAACTTGTGTTTTACATTTACCGATAAATTAACCTTTACTTCCCTGTCAAAATTATAGGCGCTTGCTATATACGAAACAAGTTCACTGAGATAATCTTTTATTTTTATGTTTGAAAGATCTTTTGACCGATATAACAACTCATGAATAATAGCAATTGATTTTATTCGCCCTATACTCTCGATGTATTTTTCTTTTATTTTTTTATTTTCTATGCTGTCAGCCTGCAAATTGAGAAGGCTTGAAATTATTTGTAAATTATTTTTTACACGATGATGTATCTCTTTAATTAGAACTTCTTTCTCTAATAGCGAAGCGTTTATCTTTTCTTCCATTTGCTTTCTTACCAAGAAAGCAGGGATTTCTACTATACTTTTTGTTTTTTTAACCTTCAGCTTTTGCAAATACGAGTCAATTTTATGAGGCGGTGCCATAATAAAAGAACACTCTTTATCGCCTCTTGCTTTGCAAGTGATTTCAACAGACGTTAAAGAAATTCCAAAGCTTGCTTCACACCACCCGCTTGAATAACCCGAATTCATAATACAAACCGGGGTGCTCGATTTCCTTTTAGCACGCACCCATGAATCTGCTTCAAATGAATAAGGATGATTGTATTTAAGGAAAAAGTTTTCATCCGGACTGGGATTACTCTCAGGTAAAATGTCAACAAATGCCCAGCCGGTATAAGCAAAATGAACAGGTCCCGCAGAAAGTTTACTGATAGGGTCTTTCAGTTTCATTTTTTCGTGAAAATTGCGTGCATCCTCTAAACCCAATACATGCGACAAGTCGAATAAAATATTCTTACCAAGTGCGGTTGCCTCTTCCTCTCCGCGGTCATTGTATAACTGTTTAATTGAATTTAAAAACTCATGTGACAAGGCGGAGGCGCGAACTAAAACATAGCGTTCGTTATTTATTTCTATACTCCCCTTTGCAGGGTAAAATTTAAGCGATTTGAAATACTGTCCAACTAGTTGTTCAGCTTTATCAAATATGGGTTTTATCTTTGCCGGGACTTTTACGGTATGCTTATCAACTTGAAGATTGAATGATTTTTTTAATCGCGCATTTTCTTTCTTAAGAAATAATAGTTCTTTGTTAAGGCTTTTTATTTTATTTGCGTCGGTAGATTTCATGATATACGGTAAGAGAATATCAGGAACGAAATTAGACCTTTTTTTGTCAATACAAAATCACCTTATACTTCGCAGCCATTTTCTCTATTTGCTCCTTCATGATGTTATGTGTGCTTTTATTTCCGTGTCGGTTTTCTACCGTAACAATATGAATTTGATACTTGTATTCTGAAGCGAGTTTAAAATAGGGTTCCAACTCCCACTCTAAGGTAAATGTATTATCGACAAATATTTTTTCCTTGCCACTTTGCATTGCTGCCCGTGTTTGTTCTTCGCATTGTTTGTAGGCTAAATGATTTTTATCAAACTCGAAATTATAAACTCCTGTTTTTTCATTGGTAAAATAGGCGTCGATAGAAAATACAGGGTACTTTTCGCTTTCACTTAATAAAGTGGCCAATGTTGTTTTACCACTACCGGGTAACCCGCGAAGTAAGATTAAATTATTCATGTTAATGGGAAATCCATTTTTCAATTTCTTCCTGATCAAGATTTACATAGTTAACACTGTTCTCTACCGTACCATTATTTAAAAGAATTATATACGGCATCTCTGTACCGGCTAAATATACAAACCCCCTGCCATTTAAATTGCAATATGAAATGTTAGTGGCTTTTGTGTCTTCGAAAAAAACTTTTAAATCATTTTCGTCGCCGTTTAAAACTAAGTAAAGAGGCAGTGAAGGATTTTTCTCTTGCATTATCTTCATTTTTTTTGCGGCAATCCGGCAATGCGGACAAGTTGCGCTCATAAAAGCTACAATATGTTTCCCTTTTTCAAGAATTTTAGGTGACGAGTTTTTTACTTTAGCGTATTTATATAATGTGTCAAGCTCAAGTTTATAATAATCTTCCCGCACTGTAAGATAGGCTTGGCTATAATTAAGATCAACATAATTTAAAATATGAGGTGTACCAAGTGATACAACAGCAAGTGTGAAAAACAAATAATTATCTTTAGTAAAAGATAACCCCTTATGGTATTTATAAATTATCCCGGTAATAATTAACATCCCAGCGTTTTTCAGCAAAGCCTGCAAGGGAGTCATGGAAAAATAATTTCCGAAGCAACCGCAGTTACCTTTATTGCCCGTAAGAAATATTAATCCGATTAAATAAAGAGAAAAAAACACCAAAACCACTACAGAAACTTTGCACGTAGTTTTTGTTTTTAAATTTAGAACAAATAAAATACCAATAAAAAACTCTAAGCTTATAAATAAACGGGCAATGTAGGGAGATAATCTCCAGCTTGAAACACCCATATCTACAAACGTGTACTCAAAAGGCTCAATGGGGCTTAATTTCGCGTAGCCCGAAAAAATGAACACCGCGCCCATTAAAACAGAGAGTACTATAAGTGCAATTTTCTTAAGCATGAAAAAATCTATTTAGCATCCGAAAAATGGAACGCTGATGACGCAGATTTATATGATGTGCGCTGATGAAAAAAAATTTAATGCCTCAGCCCAAACAAAAAATCCTATATAATCCTAACAATCTGCGTCATCAGCGTTCCATTGTATTTGTATAAAAAAATAAGGCGTTCGGTTGCCCAAACGCCTTATTAAATAATTGATAAAATAATTATTTTAACTCGCAAGTTGTTTTGTCACCTGTAGTTGTACCGGCAGCATTAGTTGTAGTTGTTTGATCTCCAACACAAAATATACGAGCATCATGCTTTTTAACTTTATACATAGTTGTAGTACTAGTTGAAGTTCCACCAGTTGAAAAAGTAGTAGTACAAGTACATACGCGATCTTTTTTGCAAGAGGTCATTGATAATACAGCGATAGCTGCAACTGCTAATAATGTAATTTTTTTCATTGTTTTTGGTTTTTTAGGTTTGGTTAAATTTCAGGCAAAATTAATGGTATTTTTTTACTGACAAAGTAATTTAGTGTTAATTTTCATCCCTGCTTGAAGGGATTTTACCCCAAAATTGGAGTTAATTTTTTCGTCATTTTGTCTTGTTTTTGATGGTTTTTGGTCAAAAAAAGCCGTTTTTATGTTAAATTTAAGGGTTTTTGTGGTTTTTTGAGTGTTTTTATTAATTCCAAAAATAATTCCAAAAATACGACTCAATGCATCACATATTCCGACGGTACTGCCCGCCGACCTTAAACAAAACTATTTATGCTTTTTCTTTTTAGGGTCTTGGCGTGTGTCCCATATTGTCATTATATAAATAAACTCACGCGTGTTTTTGTAAAGCATTAAATTATGCTTTGTAATAAGTGCTTCATGTATATTTTTCTTTCTTTTTGTAGCACGATAAATTTTCGGTTGAACAGAAATTATTTCAATTACTTTTTCAGTAGCTTTAACAAAGTGCTCAATTTCCTTTTCTGTCCAATGGTTTTCTAAATATTCAATAACAAGTTCGAAAAATTCTGTAGCTTCCGGCGACCAAATTACTTTTTTAGCCATTTTTTATATTTTTTCATTACTTCTTTGTGCGGAATGCCTTCTCCTTTGGCTAATTGCTTTTCAGCTTTGGCCACAGATTCTTTAACATAGTCAGGAAGTTTGTCATACCAATCTTCTTTCTGAACCTCTAATAATGCTCTTACCTGCTGAATTATAGACTTGTCGTTTATACTCAGAATCTGTTTCGCCAATTCTATTTTACTTACTGCTATATTCATTTTCATTAATTTAATGTAAAATTACATATTCCGGCGGTATTGCCCTCCGACCTCAAAGAGTGCATGAGTAATTTGCCCCAGACTACAATATTTTACGGTTTCCATCAAAGAGTTGAAAATATTCCCATTCTGCACAGCAACGTGTTGTATCTCTTTCAGTTTTTCTTTTCCTTTATCGCCACCGGCTTTCCATAAATTTTGTACGGTTTGTATTTGGAATTCCTTTTCTTCTTCCGTACTACGAATAACTTCCTGCGGAATAATTGTTGGGGAACCTTTACTTGATAAAAATGTATTCACTCCAATTATTGGATATTCTCCTGTGTGTTTCAATGTTTCGTAATACAAACTCTCTTCCTGTATTTTTCCGCGCTGATACATGGTTTCCATTGCGCCTAAAACTCCACCGCGTTCGCTGATGCTGTCAAATTCTTTCAAAACAGCTTCTTCAACTAAATCTGTTAACTCTTCTATAATAAAAGAACCCTGCAACGGGTTTTCATTCTTAGCTAAGCCCAATTCTTTATTAATAATTAATTGTATTGCCATTGCTCTACGCACAGATTCTTCTGTAGGAGTTGTAATAGCTTCATCATAGGCATTTGTATGTAACGAATTACAATTATCATAAATAGCATAAAGCGCCTGAAGCGTTGTGCGTATATCGTTAAAATCAATTTCCTGCGCATGCAAACTTCTTCCGCTTGTTTGTATATGATATTTCATCATCTGCGAACGCTCATTGCCACCGTATTTAAATTTCATAGCCTTGGCCCAAATTTTACGGGCAACTCTTCCGATTACGCTATATTCAGGATCAATTCCATTACTAAAAAAGAAAGATAAATTAGGAGCAAAATCATCAATGTTCATTCCTCTGCTCAAATAATATTCTACAAAAGTAAATCCGTTAGCAATCGTAAATGCCAATTGAGATATTGGATTTGCGCCTGCTTCTGCAATGTGATACCCGGAAATTGAAACAGAATAAAAATTGCGGACTTTATTATCAATAAAATATTGTTGCACGTCGCCCATCACTCGCAAAGAAAATTCTGTACTGAAAATACAAGTATTCTGTGCCTGGTCTTCCTTTAAAATATCTGCTTGAACTGTTCCGCGAACTTGAGCTAATGTTTCAATTTTTATTTTTTGATAAACATCTTTAGGTAAGACCATATCACCGGTTACACCAAGTAACATTAATCCCAACCCATCATTTCCATCAGGTAAAGAGCCATTATACTTCGGGCGGACAGTTCCTTTCGCTTTGTATATGTCTGTGATTTTTTTCTCTACTTCTTTTTCCAATCCATTTTTCTTGATGTAAATTTCGCATTGCTGATCAATTGCCGCATTCATAAAAAATGCCGCGATGATTGCTGCCGGACCATTGATGGTCATCGACACAGAAGTTTTTGGGTCAGCTAAATTAAAACCGCTATATAGTTTTTTTGCATCGTCTAAGCAACAAACACTAACACCGCTGTTGCCGACTTTTCCGTAAATATCCGGACGGTAATCAGGGTCTTGTCCGTAAAGTGTAACACTATCAAACGCCGTACTTAATCTTGCGGCAGGCAAACCTTTGCTTACATAATGAAAACGTTTGTTTGTTCTCTCAGGTCCGCCTTCACCGGCAAACATACGTGCAGGATCTTCGCCTTCTCTTTTAAAAGGATAAATCCCTCCCGCATACGGAAATTCTCCCGGAAAATTTTCACTTAAATTCCATTTTAAAATGTCGCCCCACGAGCGAAAATGCGGCACCGCAATTTTAGGAATTTGTGAATGGGATAAACTTTCGTAATGTGTTTTTATTTTTATTTCCTTATCGCGTACTTTATAAACATAGTACTCATTGGTATATTGTTTTTTGCGCTCTTCCCAGGTATCTAACAATTTTTTATTGTGTCCTTCTAAATCTAAAGCAACTGTTACATATTCTTCCTCCAGAGATTTTATGATTCTGTCTCTATCGGCATGTTTACTTGTTTTTAAGGTTTCGATTGTTTTACGAATACCGTATAGTTTTTCTGCAATATCAGACTGCGCTAAAACTTTTTTATCGTAGCCGCGGTTGTTTTCAGAAATCTCGCTCAAGTAACGTGTGCGTGCAGGCGGAATGATATAAATTTTTTCGCTCATCTCCTCTGTAATAGTGAAAGTAGATTTTAATTCTGTTCCCGTTTTTTCCACCAATTTATCCATCACCGCTTTGTATAAACGGTTCATGCCGGGGTCGTTGAACTGAGAAGCAATTGTTCCGTAAACAGGGACTTTTTCATCAGCCAGATTAAATAAATTATGATTGCGCTTATATTGTTTTTTTACATCGCGCAAAGCATCCAGTGCACCTCTCTTATCAAATTTGTTCAATGCAATTACATCGGCAAATTCTATCATGTCAATTTTTTCGAGTTGTGTTGCTGCTCCATATTCAGGTGTCATCACATACAAACTCATGTTACTGTGTTCAGTAATTTCTGTATCGCTCTGACCAATACCTGCAGTTTCTAAAATCACTAAATCAAATCCCGATGCTTTTAAAATATCAACTGCATCTTTTACATATTTTGATAAGGCTAAATTGCTTTGTCGTGTTGCCATACTTCGCATAAAAACTCTGTCGTTGCGAATGGCATTCATTCTGATTCTGTCTCCCAACAAAGCGCCGCCTGTTTTTCTTTTTGATGGATCTACAGAAATAATTCCTATAGTTTTCGTTGGAAAATCAACTAAAAATCTTCTTACCAATTCATCTACCAAACTAGATTTTCCTGCTCCGCCAGTTCCTGTAATTCCAAGAACAGGGGTTTTTGAAGTGCCTGCCATCTCATGCACTTTTTTCAGCATAGCAGCGTTTTCTTCTCCGTGATTTTCTGCCACAGAAATTAATCGTGCAATAGATTTATGGTCTTTTTCTTTTAAGCGCCCTACTTCTCCGTTTAATTTTACACTCGCATCGTAGTCTGATTGCCGGAGTAAATCATTTATCATTCCCTGCAATCCCATTGAGCGTCCATCGTCCGGACTATAAATTCTGGTGATGCCATATTTATGTAATTCCGCAATTTCTGTTGGGAGAATTACTCCGCCACCGCCTCCAAAAATTTTAATATGAGCGCAACCACGCTCTTTCAGTAAGTCGTACATGTATTTAAAATACTCAACGTGTCCGCCCTGATAACTTGTAATTGCAATAGAATTTGCGTCTTCTTGTATGGCACAGTTTACAACATCCTGCACTGAACGGTCGTGACCTAAATGTATAACCTCGGTACCACTGCCCTGCATAATGCGGCGCATAATATTAATTGCTGCATCGTGTCCATCAAAGAGTGCTGCTGCGGTAACAATGCGTATTTTATGTTTTGATTGATATGGTTTAGCTTCTATCATCTTAAATTTGTGTGGGTTGCTAATTTACACATTTTAGTCTATTAATATTGCGCTCCGATGGAGCTTTTTTGGAATAATTGTCTTATTAAATTCCCGTCCGTTATGTTTAACCGTCCCACAGGACTTATTTTAACACAATAATTTTGCGGTTAGCCGTTTTTTATCTAACATTATCTTTCAATTTTTATAACTATGAAAACCACATTAAAGAAAATCTATTTTGCCTTTGGCGCAATTTGCTTTTTTATTTCTCAAAACATTTTTGCGCGCGCAGGCGGAGGTGGTGGCAGTAGTCACAGCAGCAGCAGCCATAGTAGTGGTGGTGGGCACGGTTTTGGCGGCGGATTTTATGGTGTAGGCGGCGGGGGAATGAGCACCGGCATGATTGTATTAATTATTGCAGTGGTAATTATTTATCTCGTCATAGAATCTAAGATGAAAAAGAATAAAACGGCTTCTTCCATTTTATCAAGTTTTACAGGCGATAGTGATGATGATACTTCGTCAGATGATGGAGCTTCCTTGCCGAACCCGGAGGGCTTAGATAATGAAAAAATTAAATCTTCTTTTATGGGCATACAAGATGCCTGGCAAGCAAAAGATTTAAAGAAAGTCCGCAAATGGATTTCGGATGGAGTGTACCAACGCTTTAACGGACAGTTTGCTATGATGAATAAACTATCTCAGGTAAATAAACTCACTAATATAAACGTAGATGGTATTAGAATTGCAAGAATTGGAAGCGATAATGGTTATAACACAGCTGATGTAGCTATTAATTTTACAATGGATGATGAATTTATCAGCGATAAATACCCATCCTTCAATCAGAAATTCAGAGGAGAAAGCGCAACCGAATACTGGACCTTCATAAAAAAAGAAGATGCAAAAGCAGGAAAAAATTTATACGATTCTGATAATTGTCCGAATTGCGGCGCTCCATTCGATACTAATCTAGGAGAGATTAGTCGCTGCGGTTCTTGCGGAACCCTCACAAACAATGCTTCGTACGACTGGGTATTGAGCGAAATTACACAGGAAGATGATTACAGCGACAGTGATATGTTCTCTCAAGCAGACGAGTTACACGAACTTACAAAAAACGACAAACTATTTTCTGTACAGCGTATTGAAGATGTAGCATCGAATGTATTTATGCAGATTATGCAGGTTTTATCGGGTGAACCTGCGAAAAAACTATCTCGTTTTGCCAGCAAAGAAACTTCGGCAAGCATTTTGCAAGACAAGACAAAAGATGGGGATTATATTTTTGACCGTATTTTTTTGAATGATGTTGAATTGGCTACTTTTTATAAAGATGAAACAAAGGTTCATTTGGTATTTCAATTGAAAGCAACATACCAAAGAGTAAAAGCCGGGCAAAAACTTACTAAGCTTGATGATGAAATGGTGACTAAATATTATACCATGACTTTATCTAAAAACTTAAGGTCCTTGCAAACTGCCGAGAAAGAAACCGTTTATAGTTATGAGTGTCCTGGTTGCGGAGCGCCTTACACAGATACTACCGACGAGAAATGTTCGTATTGCGATGCGCTTATATTGGACTTTGACCATAATTGGATACTCACTGATTTTAAAATGGCATAAGCATTTTACAATTACCTTTGCGACGAATGTTATTAAAGACGATAGATAGGTACATACTCAAAAAATTTATCGGCACTTTCATTTTTTCAATCGCGCTGATTATTTGCATCGTTATTATTTTCGATATATCCGAGAAGATAGATAATTTTATTCACGCTACGCTGCACGAAATAATTTTCGACCACTACCTTAATTTTATTCCGTTCTTCATAAATATGCTGAGTCCACTTTTTACTTTTATTTCCGTTATATTTTTTACATCCAAAATGGCAACGCGTTACGAAACAGTAGCTATTTTAAGCAGTGGGATAAAGTATACACGATTTTTGCGTCCCTATATTATTGGGGCAACGCTAATTGCTTTAACCTCTTTGTATTTAAGTCATTTTGTAATACCGGTTGCTAACCGTAAAAAACAGGCTTTTGAAGATAAATATATAAACAACAATTATCAGATACAGGAAAGAAACATACACAGACAATTAACTAAAGAAATGAAATTGTATATGGAAAGCTTTACCAATTCTGATAAACGCGGAAACAGATTTACGTTAGAAAAAATAAATGATTTTAAGCAGACTTATTTTTTGAGTGCAGAGTGGATACAGTGGGATAGCCTTAAACAAAACTGGTTGGCGCATAATTATTACGAGCGCATTGTTCATGAAGACAAAACAAAGAAAAGTGCGGCAGAACGTTACAAAGAAGAAATAAAATTTGGCACAGAAAAAGAAGTAAAAATTGATTTTACTCCGGCTGATTTAGGACGAATAGAGAGCAAGGTAGAAGTAATGACCTATCCGCAGTTAAAAAAATACATATCCGCAGAAAGAGAAAAAGGTTCGAGTGGCATAGAACGTTTTGAAGTAGAAAATTACATTCGTACAGCACGTCCATTCGCTACTTTTATTTTAACGATAATCGGCGTTTGCATTTCTTCGCGTAAGGTGCGTGGGGG
>CAZZEI010000038.1:0-20306 GCA_964653165.1 uncultured Flavobacteriaceae bacterium
CCAAGATACAGCGCTTCAACCGACCCGGGGGGTGGTGGATGCTCTACGGCACCTCCGGGTTTACTTATTTATGTTAATTGGGCCAATTCTACAAGCAACGTAACAGTTTCATTAAGTTTTGACGGAGGTGTAAATGGAGTTTGCGGTCCGATAACTTTTAGCCTATATGACATTAACGACGATGGCTTTGGTTCTTGGCAGGACGCAGTAGCAATTTCAGCAACCGATTATACAGGAGCCGCATTGAATGTAACAAAAACAGCAGACTGTAATGCAGGAGCCTCCCCTGCGTTGGCCGCATCAGGTAATGGTACGACACTTTTGACATTTAGATCAGGTTTGTCAAGTTCTTGCACTTGTTGGCCTAATAATTCTGTTACTATTGGTGCAGCTTCCACTATTATTAAATCAGTAACCATTAGATATCATTCTATCGTATCACCTTCCTGGAATAATCCGGGTCAATATGTTTCAATAAGTAATTTAACAACAGGAGGGTTTGGTTGTGCAGGTATAGTTTTGCCCATAGAACTGCTTTCTTATACAGGCAAATGCAATGGGGCAAAAAAAACTTTACAATGGACAACCGCTTCAGAAAAAAACAATGACTACTTTACGATAGAACATAGTATAGACGGAATTGCGTTCGATGAACTTGCTAAAGTTGCCGGCAACAAAAATAGCGATCGTTCAATTAATTATGAATATTCATTCACAGAAGAATCTCCAAACTATAATTACTACCGGATTAAACAAACTGATTATAATGGAAAAACGGCATTGTTAAAAACCCTTTACTTAAACTGTACTGATAAAATTGGAAAGCTGGAACTTTTTCCAAATCCTGCAACTGATAAAATAAAACTTGAATTTGAATCATCTGACGAAACAGAATTTATTGTCAACATTACAGACATTACCGGTCGTGTGGTAAAATCGTTTAAACATTCGGCCATACAAGGAGCTAACGAATTACTTTTAGAAATAGCCGATTTACAATCAGGACTATACAATGTAATTATAGGTGACGAAAGCGGAGCATCAAGACCACACACGCTGAAATTTATTAAAAGCACTCCCTAATAATTAATCGGCACTCTATTTCTTAACTGTAGGAGGTGCCATCTTCGAGATTTCCGTAATTCCATCTACAAACTTATCCAAGTCTTTTAATGATGTATAAACACTTGGTGTAACTCTAATGCCGCTTAATTTTTCGTAATCAATTGCAACTGTATGAATTTTTTTCTTCTCAAAAAGTTTTGCTTCCAATTCGCTTCCCTTCCACCCTTCAATACCAACATGCATTAAAGCACACGAATATTCAGACTTAAAAGAAGTGGCAAATTTTACGTTAGGCAATGATTTTACTTTATCGCACCAGTAATTTTTTAAATAACGCAAGCGCGCCTCTTTACGCTTAATACCAACCATCAAATTAAATTCAACCGCATTTGCTATAGCCATCTCAGATGCAAAAGAACGTGTACCCAGACTTTCAAATTTTCTTATATCTCCACCATCCGGTTCAACTGCTGATAATAATGCCCAAACGTTTTTTATTTTTTCCTTTTTAATGTACAACAAGCCGCTTCCAAATGGCGCATGCATCCATTTATGTAAAGATGCTGCAGCATAATCAACACCCAAATCCGGAATCTTAAAATCCAATTGCGCAAAACTGTGTGCAATATCTCCAATTACTTCGCAACCCTTAGCATGCGCAACATCCGCAATGGCTTTGATTGGAACTATTTGTCCCGTCCAGTTTATCATGTGCGTTACATGCACAATTTTTGTTTTTGGAGTAATGGCTTTAGTATAAGCCGCAATAATTTCCTGGTCGTTCTCTATTGGTAAATTCAAATCAATCCAAACCAATTTTATACCCTCACGCTTTTCCCGCTGCTTCCAGGCATTCATCATATTTGGATAGTCGTATTTATTAAGCACAACTTCATCCCCTGCTTTTTAATTCAATCCGAAAATTATTGTATTCAATCCCTCGCTTGAATTTCTGTTAATGGCAATCTCCTCCGGACTACAACCGGCAAAATCAGCAAGTTTTGCTCTCAAAGGTTCTCTTCCCATATCAAGGATACGCCACATAAAATAGGAAGGAGCTTCGTTACATAATTGATAATTGCGTATGTGCGCATCCTGTACCACCTTGGGTTGCGGACTAACACCTCCGTTGTTTAAATTAATAATGGTAGAAGAAACAGTGAAACACTCACGTATGTACGACCAAAAATCTTCATCGGCTGCTGCATCTGATGGCGATAAATATTTTATTTTATCAACCTGATGTTCAAGCGTTGCAGCAAACATGGGGTCATTTAATTTTAAAAAAGAAAATGAACCGGCTAAAAGCGCGCTCTTGGTTAAAAAATCTCTGCGTTGCATCATGGGTTTGAGTTTTGGGTAATTAAAATTATAAAATAATTCCAAATAACACCATTTTTTTGCCACAGATTACGCAGATTTTCACAGATTAAATACACACAGATTATTTTTTTGGGTTACTGTGAGAAAATTTAGAATTTTTAGGTCTAAATTTGAATGAAGTACAATAGAATTAAGAAGTAAATGTATTCACTTCAAATGTTCGCTATTCAAATGTTCGCTTGTTCTTACTTTAAAAATAAAAGGACAGGTTAATATGTCCCCAACCATGTCGAATCCAGGTTTTTATTTCGCGGGTGATAAAAGTTCGGCTGTATTCCATATAAATTTTTTTGTAAGACAAACAAATACCTAATGAACCACGAAATACCACAGGAGCCAGTTCCTGATAGGATAAGGTATTAATGCTATTAGAAAAAAGTCCGCCCTGCATAGTGCCGTTATATGCTACGCCTTTTACCCACCCTTGTGCAAAGCCATAAAATTGTAGCTTTTTTGAACGAACATTAGCAAAATAATTTTGCATTCTTCCAAAACGGAGATTAGCTCCTAAAGAAGCATTATCATAAATTGTTCCCGCATTAAATTCGGCAAGAGCCGTTAAATCAATTATTTTGTGTGAGATTAAATTTTGCTCATAACGCATTCTGTAATTTATTAAAACATCATTGCTAATTT
Organism: uncultured Flavobacteriaceae bacterium; assembly: GCA_964653165.1. GTDB lineage: Bacteria > Bacteroidota > Bacteroidia > B-17B0 > Aurantibacillaceae > PALSA-968. The sequence continues at coordinate 3,085 of CAZZEI010000038.1, forward strand.
GAAATTGCCAACCAAGCGGCTGAATATTTACCAGAGCTCTGTGAATTCCTTTTTGCTCTTCCTCGCAAACTGCACACGGACCAATTGCCCCCAAGTCAATCTCAGAAGTTAGCCGCTGTTTTTTTTCTTCCCTGTTAGATATTTTGAAATGCCCAAGATACATTGTGGCGGCAAAGGGTCTGTCGCCTTTTAATATAGTATCGCGTCTTATGCTGGCGGGTGTAAAGCAATCCTGCGCGCCGGTTAAACCATATTGTGTTACAGCATTTGAAAGTTTGGGCAAAATCCACATCGCCGGTAATTTTCTGAAGGCCTTCAAAACCAACGTTGGATTTATTCCTTGCGTATAATACCTGTCGGTTTCATCAAAAAAATCATTTGAGTAGGTATATGAGAAATATCTTATGTTGCTTATTGGAGAAATAGTAGAATCAGTTTGACTGAAACAAACAAAGCACTGAAAAAATAAAAAAATAAAAAGAGTTTTTGTTCTCATACTATGCTTTAAACAAGTATTAAAGTTAGCATTTGTTTTTTAGCAAATAAAAAACCCTGCTCTCCACTTGGAAAACAGGGCTTTAATTTAACAAACTCATTATTTAGTTTTCCCAATAGCTGTCAGCTTTTCAATATCATTATTAATAGACAAAATCAACAAGCATGAAGCAGTACAAAAAACCGGACTGCTGATACAGTGGTGACCACTCCAACTACCATCCGCATTGCGAATATTTAATAAATGTCCGGAAATATTATCGTACCATTTTTTCCAGTCGTTATCTTTATTAATTACCATGCTCTCGCCGGTTTGCAGGTAGCTTAAAAACTCTTCACCTCCATTGTTTCCAAAACCACTCATTACTTTTTTGTCTTGAGCCACTTTTTTGGTAGAATTATAAACGTTATACGAGGTATTAGCTTTCATGGCATCTATTTTATTATATCCAATTTTCTCAAGATTATCAGTGGTTACCGTAGCATCCTTATCCAGCTTTCCTTCTTTCTTGGCTTTTACAACTGCTTCATTAACTTTACGGGCATCCTGAGCAGAGGCACGGTTTGAGCTTGAAACCGAATACAAAACAACACCTGCACCCATTGCCGTATTTACAGCTCCGGTTTTATCATCAAAATTACCTTTTTGAAAATCGCGGGATTTTTCGAGCGCTATTGTATCCACTTTTATTCCGGTAGACTGAGCAGATTCTAATGCATTGGTAGCAAAAGATGATTGTAATACGCCTGCCCAACCCGAACCTTTTGTGCTTCCGTTATTATCCTGCGCTTTTTCAATTTTATTCACACATGTGGTGAGGCACTTAGTTGCGCGTTCTTTTAATTTAGCATCTTGCTCAATCAGTGGCATAATATTCGACAAAAACTGCGAAGTAAGAATTACATCAATATTACCACCCAATTTTACCTGTATCTGTGTATTGGTTTCTGAGGTAATATTAGTTGCATTTGCAGGAGTTTTTTCGACACATTCCATTAAGTAATTTAGACTACTTTTTAACAGACTAGAATATTTACCCGAAGTAAGAGTACTGCCGCTACGTAAAATGGCCATAGACACCATTGCCGTCGTTGCCGGGTCGGTTTTAACTAAATGTGGATCCATTATATCCTGATGACTATGACTTCCGGCGCCCCAACCGCCATTAGATTGCTGGGCTTTGGCAAGCCATGTTAAACCGCTGTCGATAGAGGTTGTAACTCTGGCAGGGGTGTTATAAATAAAATCATCATCGGTGTTTTCCTTACCCATTAAGGTTAAGAATACGCATCCTTTTGCGTCGGTGTTATTGGCGGCACGACTTTGATTTTGATTTGTAAAAGTGACAAAAGAAAATGCCACAATTAAAACAAGAAATACAAATACGGCTGTTCTGATAGGTCTTTTCTGGTTTTCCATGATATATGATTTTAAAAGTTTCTATTAGGATGCTGTTGACTAAAATATTCCATAAAAAAAGTAAAGAAATCTATAATCCCTATATTTGATAAAATATTACTACGTTTTGGGAACTGCAAAATAACGCGGCATAGTTTTCGTTAGTATGTTTAGCACTAAGGCAAAATGTTAAGAAAGGTTAAGGAATATAAATTGAAAAAGAAGAGATCATTCTTATGTTTCTTACTCCTTCTTTTATGCATTCAATTGTATTCACAAAACGTAACTATTAAAGGTATTGCAGGGCCTCATAAGGGAAAAGAAATTTCTATTTACTTATATGATGATTTGGTTACCAATTCACAAACGCGGCAGGATTTTGATACAGTTGATAATCGTGGAAATTTTGAATTACAGCTTTCGGTTTTTGCACCACAATTAGCAATGATTAAAGTAGGAAATATTGCCGGTAAAATTTATTTGCAACCCAATTTTGTTTACGGAATTATTATTCCGCCCACGGATAGTTCTCGCTTTATAGCATCTGGGACTGAACAAAGCATGGATATTATCATCAATGGAGATTCAACTGAGCTTAATGCCCGTATAATAGATTTTAATAACCGCTTTGATGAGTTCTGGCAAAAACATTATAAATCCTTTGTCACAAAACGCCTGCATCATGAGCTTGATTCTTTCCAACTATTTATTACTAAACGCTATCAAAACGTAAAACTCAGCTATTTTAAAACTTATGTAGAATACAGTTTTGCTTTAATGAATGAGAATACTGCCCGTCATCGTAATTATTTGGCGAAAAGATATTTGTTCGACAGACCCATAAGTTATATTAATTACGAGTATATGGAATTTTTTAATCAGTATTTTAAACAGTATCTGCAAAAGCAATTTGTAACAAAAAACGGCAATTTAATTTTAGATGCAATTAACGAACAGGGCAACTACAAACATTTAAATGAATTAATAAAAAATGATCCCATTCTAAAAAATGATAGTCTGCGTGAGTTAGTCATTATTAAAGGTTTGAACGAACTGTTTTACATACCTCACTTTAAGAAAAACAAAATTAAAGATTTGCTGGAGCAAGTATCGGCTACAACCAAAATTGCTGCGCATAAAACAATTCTGTTTAATGTATTGCGTAATATAAATAATTTGCAAGTTGGTAGCCTTGCGCCCGATTTTGCTTTACTCAACGCAAAAAGAGATACAGTTAAATTAAGCGATTTTAGCAAACGATTTATTTATTTAAATTTTTACGCTGCATGGTGTACCGATTGTCTGGAACAATTTAAAAAACAAGAAGCATTATTTAGAAAATATGGCGACAAAATAATTTTTGTTTCTGTTTCTATTGATGAAGATACAAACGCTTTCAAAAACTTTCTTAAAGAAAACCCTAAATACAACTGGACTTTTTTGCACACGTTTAAAAACAAAAATGCAATCAAGGAGTACAATGCTGCTTCAGTTCCCGTTTATTATTTAATTGGCATGCAGGGACAGTTGCTTCAATCTCCGGCCTTAAAGCCTGATGAAGGTATTGAAAGGAAGTTTAATGAAATTTTAAAGATTAAACCAAGGAAACAGAAGTAATTTAGAAGTTCTACTTTGAATTAAAGATTCTAAACTCTGTCCTACGGTTTTTTGCGTGTTCCTCATCAGTACAAGTAACATCATTTCCGCATTTATTTTTAATTTTTGTTTCCCCAAAACCAATTCCCTTTACGCGGGAAGAAGAAAGTCCATGAGAAATAAAATAATCAGCGGCAAACATAGCTCGCCTTTTAGAAAGAGATAAATTAAAATCGTCATTTCCTTTTGAATCAGTATACGAACCTATTTCTATACTAATTTTACTGTTACTTTTTAAAACCAAAATAACTTTATCTAATATATTAAGACCAGCTGAATTTAATTTATATTCGCCCGATCCATAAAAAACATTTTCCTGAATAGTTGTTTCATTTCCTTTAAAATTTAATACATCCAGCCATGGATCGTCTACATAAACTTCTTTCAAAGCGCTATGTTCACTGGCAAGTATTTTGTACTGAAAGCCATTTTTAAAATCTTTTACTAATGCTTGAACAATTTTTTCCTCCTCAGTAGCAATATAAACCTTGTCTATTTTTTTTAATTGTGCGTCATTTTCGTCAAGGGCAAGTGTATAATCCTTAAGTACCGATAGCTTTTTAAAATTAAATTTTCCGTTCTCGTCGGTTTTATCAAAAAATATCTTTTCGCCGTTTTCATTCAATAAATTAACAGTTATACCCGTCATTTTTTTCTTATCCGAATCAAGTATCTTTCCTTTTAAATCCATTATCAAATCGCCCTCCTCTACTTTCATGCTTTCAAGTGCGGCATTATCAGAGGCAAGTTTATTAAATTTATATTTTCCCGTTTTATCAGCACGCACCACTCTTATTTCCTTTCCGTTTTTGTTTGTCAATACAATTCTTGCCGTAGAAGGTATTTTCATTCCTTCACGAAGTATTTACTTTACGAATTCTACTATTAGCCTGATCGGCAATGTATAAATTACCTGCCGCATCAAGCACAATCCCACTTGGACTATTTATTTCAGCAGCCGTAGCCAAACCACCATCTCCAAGGGAACCTGCAGTTCCGGTACCTACAATAGTGGTTATTATGCCAGAGGTATTTACCATACGAATTCTTTGGTTGAATTGATCAGCGATGTATAAATTTCCCAATACATCCGCGGCAACTGCCCTTGGTCCACTTAATAAAGCGGCTGTTGCAGGCGCGCCGTCCCCACCAAAACCGGAGGTTCCTCCTGCTATGGTAGTAACAATACCCGAAGTACTTATTTTACGCACAGCACTATTTCCTTTGTCTACAACATAAATATTTCCTCCAACATCATTACAAATACCAAAAACATTATTAAAAGTAGCAGCTGTTGCCGGACCGCCATCTCCCGAATAACTACCCGCACCAGTTCCTGCAATTGTTGAAATTATTTGCGCTTGAGCAAATTCTCCTGAAAGGGAAATAAAAAATAGTAAAAGAATTTGTAAAGATTTCTTCATTTTAACACTAACAAATATAAATTTATTCTAAAATAAAACAAACTATTTTGAGTGAAAAATGTCGCTTTTTAGAGAATAATAATTGCATTTAGAAAAAACAAGCTCTCAAACCCCATTTAGCAGTGAAAAAGCGATATTGGCAAGAAGCCCCGCTCCTGTTTCAATGGCGCTTTCATCTATATTGAAAGTAGCGCTGTGTACTCCGGATGTTATACCTTGCTTCTTGTTTCCTGTACCTAGGCGAAAAAAACATGAAGGAACCTGTTGTGTGATAAAAGAAAAATCTTCGGCAGTCATACGTAAAGGCAAATCAAAAACATTTTCCTTTTCTAAATAAGATGTAGCTGCATTTTTTGCAATTTGCGTTACTCCTTCATCGTTTACTAAAAAAGGGTACCCTACTAAAATCTTTATTTCGGCTGTGGCATTTTTTTCCGCGGCAATTTTTTTTGTAAGGGAAATTAATTTTTCATGTGCTTGCTTGCGCCACTTTTCATCCATGGTTCTAAAAGTTCCCTCTATATGAACTTTTTCGGGAATTACATTGGTGGCTCCTGCAGCTGTAACTTTTCCAAATGCCAATACTGTTGGGATTTCTTTTCCGTTTTCATCTACTTGTTTTTGTCCCATAAATTCTTTTTGCAATTGCAATAAAATTTCGGAGGCAATTAATATCGGACTGTTATACTCAGCAGGCATAGCAGCGTGACCACCTTTACCAATGATATCCATGTAAATTTCGTCGGTGCTGGCCATATACATGCCGCTTTTAAATCCGGCTTGTCCGGCAGATAAATCGGTAAACACATGTAATGCTACTGCAGCATCTACTTTTGGGTTTTGCAAAATTCCCTCTTTTATCATTAGAGAGGCGCCACCGGGCAATACTTCTTCTCCGGGCTGAAAAATTATTTTTACACTTCCTTCAAAATTTTCTTTTAAACTATTTAAAATAATTGCTGCTCCTAATGCGCAGGTACTATGCACATCATGACCGCATGCATGCATCACACCTTCGTGCTTTGATTTATATTCAACTTCATTTTTTTCGTTGATTGGCAGCGCATCCATGTCACCACGAAGAAGAATGCTTTTCTTATCCGGATTTTTTCCTTTTATCAAAGCAACAATACCTGTTCCTACAATTCCGGTTTGGTGCTGAATATTGTGTTTTGTAAGCTGTGCGCTGATGAACTTTGAAGTTTCAACCTCTTTAAATGAAAGCTCAGGGTTAGCATGCAAATGTCTTCTCACCTCAAGTAAATAAGGAAATAAATCCTTTGCATTTTGTTTTATTTGAGAAGAGAAATCAGGCATGGATAGAAAATTATATTCTTAAATAAACATCGGCAAAAAAATATAAACACATAGATACATAGATTATGATTTGCTTTAAAGGCTTCATAGGTTCATATACGAAGCTTTGCTTCAGGTAGTACTATGTTTCAGAAAACTTGTTTTCTTATGCTTTTCTTTCATGCTATATCTTATTATGTTTCTATGTGTTTAAAAAATCGACATTTCTTTGCGGTGAAACTATTTCCAGAAAAGCATTTTTGCACCAAGCACAACTATAATAGCTCCGAAAATTCTTTTCACAGTAACCTGATCTAACGTTACAACCAGTTTAGAACTAAAATAAATTCCGACAACAAAAGTACTACACATTATTAATGCAGCTCTCCATTCAACATGGCCTGCCTTATAATAATTTAATACGCCTAAAATACCAATAGGAAATAAAAACATAAAGAGCGTGGTGCCTTGAGCAGAGTGTTGTGTATATCCCAAAAAATAAACCAGTGCCGGTACAATAATTATTCCTCCTCCAACACCTGCCATTCCACTTAAAAAGCCTGCAGCCAGTCCAACGACCAGCAGAATTAAAATTTCGTTCATACTTTTTGGTTTTGTGATATTATTATCCATTAAAAATCGGTTGTTAGTGAAAGCGTTGTTACTCTGTTTTGTTGTGTGTAATTATCAAGTCCCCATCCAAAATCAAGTCGCATAAAATAACCGAAAACGCGGCTACGCACGCCAAAGCCATATCCTACAATTATAGGTTGCTTTTTTTCGTAAATAATTACTGTAATTGGGTTTTTAGTAAAAGAATATTTGTTCAAGGTATTTTCTTCGCTAAATGGATCAGCGCCATACCAGCACATGCCCACATCTGCAAAACCAACTATCTGAAAATTATTAAAAAAATCGGAGCGTATAGGATGATTAGCCAGGTAACGGAAAATAGGCCAACGCAACTCTGAATTATACACTAAAAAATTATTGCCGTTGCGGGCGTTTTGATGAAAACCCCTCATGTTCGTAGCCAGCGTTTGAAAACCATATGCCGAAGGATGCTTAATTTCTTGGTTCGAGTTAAATTTAGGCGCTATTGCATTATCAACGCCGCCTAAATAATAACAAAGCCTGTCGGTACCTAAGGAAGTACTTCCTGCTATACGATTAGCCCAAATTAAATCGCGGTGAATTTTTAAATACTGACGCACATCAAATCCCAACACAATTAAATCGTGACGAACCGCTAATGAATCGGGCTGTATTAGACGATAATATTCTCCAAATAATTTTAAGCGCCATCCGTTAAATAAATTTAATCCGCGCGGCCTGGTGTTATCAAAAACATATTCTGCTTTAACACCTGCCCAATTATTAAAACTGTTTTTCGCTCTTAACGTTGCATCATCCTGCGATTGAATTACTGCCCTATCATTACGGTAATACAAGCTGGTTCGCAAGCTCGATACTTCATTGATAGGATACTTTAATTTGTAGGTTACATCGTGGGTATAAATTTTAGCGCTAAATGTATAATCATCTATGCTAAATGTGTAGGGTAAAACCAGGCGATGCAACACTAATTGTTTATCCCATAATTTTTTACGGTTTTCTATGCTTATAAAATATTCGTTATTTAAATTGAATGCCATTCTAAAGCCGGCCGTAATACGATAATCTTCAAACAAATCGCTGCACGCAACTTTTGTAAAAAAATTTATGCCGGGGTTATGGTAGTACCCGGTAAAATACTGGTAACTCTGACTTAAAAAAGAATTATCCAATTGCGCCACCACATTATCTACTGCAAAGTTTACGTAATAGTTTTGTTTAATCGGAAACTGGAAATCAGCTGCCGTTGAAGGTTGACTGTTTACAACAAACGTATTACTGCTTGCAATAATCGGAGAAGTAGCGACAGTATTTGTTGGAGCAGGAATGATGTTTGGATTTACAATTTCCTTGTTGTCTTTAAAATTATAACTGTTTATATCCACTTTATTGGGATCAGCTTGCTTAGGCTGTGTAGTTGTCGGCTGAACAATTTGTGTGTTGATTGCTCCAGAAGAATTAGTGTTTACTCCTGCCCTTGCCAGCGCAAAAAGTGTTGAGCGGCGGTAATACGTATTTCTTAGTGATGCTGTTTTATCAATTATACTTTTATCAATAGGACTAACATAGAGGTATACTTTTTCTTCTTTATAAAAAACCTCAGCTATTTTGTTTGCGCGTAAACTTACATCCTGCTCAAGTACATTTGATTTATAATTTGAAACCGGATGCGAATTAAATATATAGCGATAATGCTCAGTTGTATCAACGAAAGTAATAACACTATCTAGTTTTGCAACAAAACGGTTTTTAATTCCGTTTTGATCACTGAGGTAAGTAAAATATCCCTCGTAAAAATCAGAAGGTTGTGTTTCATTAATCGTTTTGGTATCGGTTACACGATAAAGCTGTTTTGATTTTGCTTTATAATCGTACAAAAATATATTGTGGTTACGATTTTGATCAAGATCGTATTTTCCACTTTCACTTGACTTTAAAGTATCGTGCACTCGATTAGAAGAAAACGCTATCATGTGCCCTTTGTTTATGAAACGCGGGTTGTTATCATCCCAAGCATCATCCGTAATTTGCTCAAGCCCACCTGCATTTATCTGATAAATAAAAATATCGCTCTGACCTTCTCCCTTCTTTACACCGGAGAAAACTAATTTCTTTCCATCCGGACTATATGCAAAGTCTACAACTTTTTCTATTCCTGTCATGGGTTTTGTAAACCTGTCTTTTTCGGCAACGTTGTATGTGGTTAAATAAATTACACCTTTCTTTTCGTGTATCATGCTAAAGACTTGTCCGGTTGGATGCCATGCCATTAACGGATATGTTAAATCATTAATACGTTCTATTTTAGGGTTCCATTTGGCGATACGTTTTTTCTTTCCGTTAGTTAAATCTTTTAAATAAACTCTGTACTGGCTCATTTGATTGGTTGCATAAACAACCTTGTTTCCATCGGGGCTTATTTTTAACTGATAATAATCTTTAAATTTTTTTGGCCGTAAAACAATAGGGTCTGTTGCCGGTAGGTTGCGTGAGGTATCGGTTGTAAGGTTATTACGCAGGCGTGCATCAATCCACTCATAAACGAGGCCTTGTGTGTTGGTGCCAATAACAAACAAAAATGCATTTTCTATGTTACGGGTTACTTTAACCATGTAAATAATATTTGCAATGCTCGATTCGCCGTAGGTTTCGGCTACATAATGCCAAAGTGCCTGCCCAGCAATAGCGTTTTCTTTTGGACTTAAACTATTGAAATTAAAATAACGGTCGTTAGCTATACCATCATTTATCTGATTGTCTAAATCTGTATTCCATCCCTCAGAAAGGTAAGCTGCGAGACCGTCTTTAAACCAATCGGGCAATACTAATAAGGCGGAGTTACGTATTACATCGCGGGTTCGGCCACCGTATAATAAATCGTTTATTAAAATTTCGGCTATGCCGGCGCGTATTTGCCTGTCTAACTCAGCGTGGTTGCCGTTAAAAAACACGCTCATTTTTGTACCTACAATTTTGGTTGTGCCACCTGTATTGCCGGTTATATCGGTTGTAAATCCTAAATTTGTTTGTCTGAAATCTCCTTGTGTGCTATAAACTAACAGTTGTATTTTATCATCTATTTGGTGATCAACTTTTTTCTCCAAATCTTTTAAATGATATTCTGTGCGGTAAGAAACATATTTAGAAATATCCTGACAGCCTTCATACAAATAAACCTGATAGCGGTCGAAGCCGTAATAGGTCCAGTAAAAAGGTTGAAATTGAACACGGCTTTTACCAAACTCTTGTTGCAGGCCATAATAAAACTGACCATAAAAAAAGGTAGGTAATAAAATTGCTGCCAGCAGCGCGTATTTCCTTAAAAAAGAAGGCATATGCTTAGGGGTAAAGGTAGCAAAATATTGAAGGGAAAAACCTTAAAAAATGTTAGAGGACGTACTCTTTATTGTGTCCTAATTTTGCCTTCTATAAATATAAAGAGATGCTTGTTAAAACTTGATTTTGTTATATAGCTTTTAAATTTTATTTTTGCTTAAAATAAGCTCTATGTCACATAACGAAGAACATCACAACGAGTCGCCGAAAAAAGTTTTTTTTGGTATACCCATAGCTTTTGCCTTATCATTTTGGTTTGTTGTTTTCTTAACGCTTAAAGCCTGCGATGGTCCGAAAGACTGTTGCGGAAAAGAAGAATGCACTAAAGAATGCATGGAAAAATGCGAAGCCGAAGGTAAAGAAGGCGAAGAAAAATCAGAAGCTGCAGGCGAGGAAAAGAAGGAAGCTCCGACAGAAAAACACTAAACGCTAAGTTGCTTATTATCAAAAAGCCATTTTGTTTTTAAAATAGCTGCTACGCTAATACCATCCGTAATTTTACCCTCCATTACCCAATTAAAAGCTTCATTAAGGTGGAGCTTTTTTATTTGTAACACTTCGCTCTCTTCAGGCTCTGCACCTTCAAACCCTAAGCCGGTTGCTAAATAAACAATGGCCAATTCATCCGTTGCTGAGTTACTTAGATGAAGGCGCATAAATTCTGTGTATTTCTCTGCTACAATTCCAGCCTCTTCTTTTAATTCTCTTGCGGCCGAATCAATCGGATTAACTTCCAACTTACCCCCGCCCTCCGGAATTTCCCAACTGTATTCGTTTACAGGATAACGAAATTGTCCGATGAGCCATATATTAAAATCGGTGTCGACTGCTAAAATACCAATAGCTAAATTTTTAAAATGCACTACGCTGTAAATGGCAGGGTTACCGGCAGGGTTTGTAATATGGCTTTTGCTTACGCGTATCCATTCCGATTCGTAAACGTTTTCGGTAGATTTTGTAATCCAGGGATTTGAAGTTAAGTCTTGATTTTTCATGCAAATATTTTCACCGCAAAGGCGCTAAGACGCAAAGCTGATTTTGTGTTGCTTTGAATGGAATTGTGTTGAAAGACGCTAAGCAGAGACAAACGATTTGATGATAGATTCAAACAAAAATTTTCCGTCCTCATTAAAAAGTTCTTTATCGGAGGCGCGTTCGGGATGTGGCATCATACCAAAAACATTTTTGCCGGCGTTACAAATTCCCGCAATATTTTCTAAAGAGCCGTTAGGGTTTGCCTCGTCGGTCAGTTCTCCGTTTTCTGTACAATATTTAAAAAGTATTTGTCCGTTTTCATTTAGTTTTTTTAACGTATTATCATCTGCATAATAACGTCCTTCGCCATGAGCAATCGGTATTTTTAATGTTTTATTTTTTGGAATAGCGTTCGTTAATATGCTATCTGTATTTTCGGCTTTTATAAAAACATTTTTGCAATTAAATTTTCTATTTGTGTTAAGCAGCAATGCGCCGGGCAATAATCCGGCTTCGCACAAAACCTGAAAACCATTACACACGCCAAATAAAAAACCTCCTTTGGCAGCGTGCTCGGCTACCTTTTCCATAATTGGAGAAAAACGTGCAATAGCCCCGGAACGCAAATAATCTCCATAAGAAAATCCACCCGGAAGAATAATTGCATCGCAACCTTCCAGATCGGTATTTTTATGCCAGAGTTTTACGGCTTCCTGTTTCATGATATCGCGTAAAACGTACATCATATCTTCATCGCAATTAGACCCCGGAAAAACAACTACTCCAAATTTCATTCGTTTACTTTTTAAATTAAATCAATTACTTCTGCGTGTTGCAAAGCGCTTAAAAATACAACTGTAGTTAAAAGCACCAACAAAATTTCGGCTAAAATACGGCTTTTTGAGCTATTAAAATAAATTCCGGCAAACAAACTAAGCGGCATAACCGACATTTGTTCCAAAACTACATAGTGATTTTGGGTAATAAATATAGCCACTCCGCATGGTACCAGCGCCCATAAAAAAACAGTTAAAGCCTTTTGGGTTTTTATGCGCCCCGAAAGTGTTCCTTTTTTAAGAAAAAAAAGTATAGTAAACAGGATAACTATACCTGAAGCAAAATTTATTAAAAAACTTCCTTTAAAATAGGCGGGCATAGCCAGTGCATGAAATGAGTTAGTTATATCATTTAACGGTTTTTTTAAAGGGAGATCGCATACAAAAAGCACAACATAATAAAAGAGATAGGGGATTGCCAAACCAAGAATTACCAAACTGTATTCTCTTATTTGAAATGCCCTAAAAACGCCCAAACAAATAAAACCAAGTGCAAAAAATACCCAATAAGGCGGGTATAAAATAACAGCGCATGACAAGCAGAAAGCTCCGTCAAATACCTTTGGGGCTGCTCTTTCAATACGGTAAGTTGCAATATATCTTCCAAAAGAAAAAGTGAGCAAAAGCTGAGCAAATAATTGCGGATTAAGCGGATTTTCAATAAGTGCATATATTAAATACAAGCCCAATAAAAATGGCGGAACATGATTACTGCTATCGGTAAGCTCTTGCGAGGTTAATACATAATCAAACAAAAAAACATTAGCAATAAGCAACAAAACTCCTGCCATTTTTATCAAAAATGAATCGCTTTCACCTCCATAAAAAAGCGACATCATGCTGTTTTCCCATAAGGAACTTTTTGGCATAAAAGTATTAACATGTTTTACACCAAAACTTACTGCAAACACACCCATAAGAGCTGAAAAAACAAAAAGATACAGCCAAGAGCGGTAATCGTTTATTTTTAAAAAGCGTAAAAGCATGCGTGGAAAGAAAAAATACTTTTATATTTGTACAAACTTACAAAATAAACACCATGACCTGGACAAGTATTTGGAACTGCATAGGAGCAATTTTTGAAGCCATCTTCAGAATGCTAAAAGCAATGGGGCAAGGGCCAAACATTTTTATGTGGACCGTGATTACCATTCTATTTTTTTATTGGCTGATGCAAATTCGTAAGCAAAATAAAGAAGCTAAGGAAAACGGCACCTATCCGTAACCGATTTTAACTAAATATATAATCCCGTTGCCTTATTTATTTAAGATGACGGGATTTTTTATTTTATAATCCCTTGTTTAATCAAAAAAAGACTGTTAAAAACATTATCGTATAGAGGCAAATTTGTTCTTACCTTCGCAACGCCTTTTTATTCGTGGAAAACGTTCAAACAAAAATAGAAATACCTATTGAGACAGCGCCTATAATCGTTGGCTATTCAAAAGTTCAGGCTTTTGTAAAACTTACCAAGTTCAGACTTTCTTTTCTGGTTGTATTATCGGCTGTAATTAGCTATTTTACTATTAGTCCGCAAATTGAAATAGCAAAAATAATTGCCATTACGCTGGGTGGCTTTTTAGTTACCGGAGCTGCAAACGGCTTTAATCAAATAATAGAAAAAGATTTAGATAAACTTATGGCACGTACCGGCGGTAGACCACTGCCACAAAATATTTTAAGTGCTAAAGAAGCGTTTGTATTTTGTGTTTTATTGGTTGTTGCCGGCATTTTTATTTTAAGTTATTGGGTAAATATTTTGTCGGGACTTCTTGGCGCAATTTCAGTTATTCTTTATACACTTGCTTATACTCCTTTGAAACGAAAAACTCCGTTTTCTGTTTTTATCGGGGCTTTTCCCGGTGCCATCCCAACACTTATTGGTGGTGTTGCAGCAAGCAGCGGTTTTGGTGAATTTACTTTTCATGCCTGGATATTATTTTCTGTACAATTTATGTGGCAGTTTCCTCATTTTTGGGCCATCGCTTGGGTTAGCCATGATGATTACAGAAAAGCCGGATTTTTTATGCTTCCCTCACTTGGCGGAAGAGACCGAAGTAGTGCTTTTCAAATAGTAATTTACACCTTGTTTTTAATTCCTGTGAGTTTGTTTCCTCAAATTTTTGGGTTATCAAATTTTATTTCGGGAGTGTTTGTCAGTCTGTTCGGATTATTTTTTCTGCTTCAGGCATTAACCTTATTTATTAAAATGGACATACCTTCGGCACGTAAGCTGATGTTTGGTTCATTTATTTACTTACCCCTTGTTCAACTTGCAATAATGTGCGGCGCTATATGGAAATAAATTATACAATTGATAAAGAAGTAAACGAAAAAGCTAAAAAAGGACTTTTATATTGGAGTTTTGCGAGTATCGTAATATTTTTTGGGGGATTTTGCAGTTATTATTTAGTAATGCATGGCAATGGTACATGGCTCGTATTTAATTTACCCAGCATGTTTTTTGTAAGCACCGCATTAATTGTTGCCAGCAGTTTTACTATGGCTTGGGCACAGCAAACTATAAAAAGGGATAATTATAAAGCGGCCCGAATGGGAGTATTGCTTACTTTTTTATTAGGACTTACATTTTGTATTTGTCAGATTTTAGCCTGGAAGGCTTTGTACGCACAAGGCATTGTTTTTTCGGGTAAGACAAGCAATATTGCAGGTTCAATACTATATGTAATAACATTTATGCACTTTTTGCACATAGCAGCAGGCATGATGGCCTTGTTTGTAACATTGATAAAGGTCATAAAAAGAAAATATTCGTCGGAAAATTACTTAGGCTTGTCGTTAAGTGCCATATTTTGGCATTTTTTAGATGCTCTGTGGGTAATTTTATTTCTTTTTTTGTATTTAATTCGTTAAAATTGCATCGTTTATCTAAACTTAAAAACTTAAACATCTTTTATGGCTCACGCAATAGAATTTGATCAAAAAAAAGCCTGGCAGGGAGGAGAATCGCCATTCCGTATGAGTTACGGGAAAGTTTTCATGTGGTTTTTCCTTGTGTCTGATGCTTTAACCTTTAGTGGTTTGCTTTGTGCGTATGGGTTTATACGCCATAAATACTCGGGTGTTTGGCCACTTGCCGAAAACGTTTTTACTCACTTTCCATTTGTAAAATCGCATGTGCCTTTGGCCTATGTAGGTTTAATGACCTTTATTTTGATTATGAGTTCGGTTACTATGGTATTAGCCGTAGAATCGGGACATAGAAATAACCGCAAAGGAGTTACCATATGGTTATTCTTAACTATTATAGGAGGATTAATGTTTGTAGGCTCTCAGGCTTGGGAGTGGTGGCATTTTATTGAGGGTACAGAACATGGCGCTTTACGAAATGTTTGGGATGTTGAGCAAGGTAAATATGTTCAGCAAACTTTTAACGGAGCCAATATGTTTGTTAACGAATATGGCGTGCCTCAGTTTGCCAACTTCTTTTTCTTTATAACGGGGTTTCACGGCTTTCACGTTTTTAGCGGAGTGATGATTAATATTGTAATTTTTATTAATGTATTGATAGGCACCTACGAAAAACGAGGGCATTACGAAATGATTGAAAAAGTAGGTTTATACTGGCACTTTGTAGATTTGGTGTGGGTGTTTGTCTTTACGTTCTTTTACTTACTATAAAATCAACAATTCATTAATCAATAACTCAAAATTGTAAATATGGAATTTAACGATAATTATCCGCACTACGAAACCATGTATCAGCATGATGAGACGCATGGAAAACAAATACGTAAAAAACTTTGGAGTATTTTGGGTTTTACTTGGCATTACTCTTTTAGAACTTTTTGTTGGTTTTAATGCAACCAAATGGCATTTAACGGGCGGCATGTTCATTAAATTTTTCTTCATATTTTTTACCATCGCAAAAGCTGCCGGTATTGTATTAGTGTTTATGCACCTAATTGACGAAACCAAGTTTTTCAGGTACATTATTTTGGGGCCTTACTCAATTTTTATACTTTATTTAATTTATATCATACTGGTTGAGGGTACTTACACAGGTTATAAGGAAAATAATACTACGCTTGCTCCTGCCTATAAAGAACAACAAGTGAAGCTGCGCGAAGAACATGGGCAACCGCCTATTGTTGATGAACACCCTGCTACGGATGTAAAAAAGGCTGAATAATAAAAGAAATTAAAAAAATATTTGAGCCCTTACCATTGGTAGGGGCTTTTTTTTGTGCGTATCTTTGCAGCCTAATTCTAATTAGAAATAATTCCACACATCCCTCTTCTTGTGGAAAGGGCGGGGTGAGGTCAAAAAAAACTGATTTCTATTTCTAATTGGTCTAATTACACAATGAAAAAGAAGTTACTTTTACTCAGCATTATTTTATTCCCTTCACTTATTTATTTATTGTTTCAGCTAACACAGGCCAATTTTAAAAAGATGGTTTATTATGGCCCTAAAACCGTAAACGAAAAAGGTGATACGGTTTATTATAGTGTGCCCAAGATTGTTTATTTAAGCAAATTAACCACTATTGACGAAATAGGAGCTGATAGCGAAGGTAAAGAATTTAAAACTTTACTATTGAATGCCGATTCAGTTTTAATTGACACAACAAATTACCCGGTTTATTTAATTCTGTTTATAGACAGTAAATTAAAAAACGAAGGTTACAAATTAGGGGGATTGTACGATTACATAAAATATAAAGCCAAAGATTTGAAAGGTGTTCCGATTTTTATTGCCTCTGATTATTCTGAAGCACTTGAAGGTGGAAAAAGGGCGGTTGAATTGAGGGGCGAATTTGATTCGTTAAAAATTACTTTGCCTAATTTTCATCCGCTTTTGTGTGATTTTAAAAACAGAAAGCAATTTCTTGCTAATACCTACTTTAAACAAAAACCCTACCACGTGTTCGATTATTTTATTGTCTTGGTTGATAAGAAGCGACACATACGTGGTTATTATGACCCAAGCTTTAATGCCGAGATAAAACGGATGGTGATGGATTTTCAACACCTTAAAATTCGGGATGAACACGCACAAACCCTAAAACAAAATGATATTGAGCAAAAGTAATATAACAAAGTTTTTGTCTTTCATACTAATTGGTACAATTGTGTCTTGCAATTCAACTAAAAAAGAAATCAAAAACAATTTACTGCTACCCGTATACGGTTCAAAAACCCTAACTAAAGAGGGCGATACCCTG
>CAZZEI010000039.1:0-20034 GCA_964653165.1 uncultured Flavobacteriaceae bacterium
CCTTATATCACTGCATCTATCATCATTCAGCTTTTGGGTATGGCTGTGCCTTACTTCCAAAAACTACAGAAAGAAGGAGAAAGCGGACGTAAAAAAATTAATCAGTACACACGTTTCTTGACAGTGGGTGTTACTGCAATTCAGGCGCCCGGTTATATTGCAACACAAATAACAAATTTTGCGGGTGTTGTTCCTAACGCATCTTCTTTTTGGTATTTACAATCTATCTTGATTCTTGTTACCGGAACTATTTTTGTAATGTGGTTAGGTGAAAAAATTACAGATCGCGGTATAGGAAACGGTATTTCTTTAATCATTATGATTGGTATTATAGCGCGCTTACCATTTGCATTCTTCTCTGAGTTAAGTCACAGATTAGAATCACAAGGTGGTGGATTAATCATGTTCCTATTAGAAATAGTATTCTTAATCGTTGTTGTAATAAGTTGTATTTTGTTGGTGCAAGGTACACGACGAATACCTGTGCAGTTTGCAAAAAAGATTGTAGGTAACAAACAATACGGCGGCGTTCGCCAGTATGTACCATTAAAAGTAAATGCTGCAGGTGTAATGCCAATTATCTTCGCACAAGCTATCATGTTCATTCCTGCTGCCATTGCTCAAATGGGAAGCGGAAGTAAAGCAAGCGGTTTCTTAAATGCCTTTACAAACCATTTTAGTTTCTGGTATAATGTCGTCTTTGCCCTGTTGATTATTGCCTTTACTTATTTCTATACCGCAATTATGATTAACCCTAATCAGTTGGCCGATGACATGAAAAAGAACGGTGGCTTTATTCCCGGAGTAAAACCGGGTAAGAGTACAGCTGCGTTTATCGATCAGGTTATGTCGCGCATTACTTTACCGGGGTCTATGTTTTTAGCATTAGTAGCCATCATGCCTGCTTTTGCAATGCGCTTAGGAATTACAAATGAGTTTGCTAACTTCTACGGAGGTACTTCTCTATTGATTTTAGTAGGTGTTGTATTAGATACTTTACAACAAATTGAAAGTTATTTATTGAACCGACATTACGATGGTTTAATGAAGAGTGGAAGAATAAAAGGAAGGGCTCCGGCCATGCAGGTTCAAAGCTAATTAACGAGGGAAGAAAAAAAGAGTGGCAAAACAATTAGCAATAGAACAGGATGGAACGATACTCGAAGCGTTAAGTAACGCTATGTTTCGTGTGCAGCTTGAGAATGGGCATACTTTGGTAGCTCATATTTCAGGAAAAATGCGCATGCACTACATAAAAATACTTGTTGGCGATAAAGTAAAATTAGAAATGTCACCATACGATTTAACAAAAGGAAGAATAACATTAAGATATAAATAAACAGAACCGATGAAACGAGGCCTTTTGGCGAGTTCCATTTGACAAAAACATTAAAAAAGAGACAAATGAAAGTAAGAGCATCCATCAAAAAAAGAAGCGCCGATTGTATTATCGTGCGCCGCAAGGGTAAATTGTACATCATTAACAAGAAGAACCCTAAATTTAAACAACGTCAGAAATAAGATTAATTTTGCAAACTTTTAAAATAAGTAAAAATGGCTAGGATTGCAGGTATAGATTTACCAAAAAACAAAAGAGGAGAAATAGGTTTAACCTACGTTTACGGTATTGGCCGTAGTCGCGCTCAACAAATTTTAACTGAGTGTGGACTCGACTGGAGCAAAAAAGTAAGCGAGTGGACAGACGCCGAGCAAAACGCCATTCGTAAAATAATTAACGAAGGTTTTAAGGTTGAAGGTGCACTTCGTTCTGAAGTTCAGTTAAACATTAAACGTTTAACCGATATCAATACATACCGCGGTTCACGTCACCGTAATGGTTTACCGGCACGCGGACAACGTACAAAAACTAACGCGCGTACACGTAAAGGAAAACGTAAGACCATTGCAAACAAGAAAATGGCAGTTAAATAGTAATTGAGAATTTAGATTTAAGAATTAAGAATTAAAAAGAAAAATGGCAAAACAAGCAGAACAAAAAGGAGCAGCACCGGCAGGTAAAACAGTAACGAAAAAACGCATTGTTAAAGTAGAAGCTGTTGGAGAAGCGCATATCAACGCTACCTTTAATAATATTATTATCTCTTTGACTAATATGACCGGACAGGTTATCTCTTGGTCAAGCGCAGGTAAAATGGGATTCCGTGGTTCAAAAAAGAACACACCTTATGCAGCTCAAATGGCAGCACAAGATTGCGGAAAAGTTGCATTTGATGCAGGTTTACGTAAGGTAAAAATTTATGTAAAAGGTCCGGGTGGCGGGCGTGAGTCAGCAATTCGTAGCCTTGGTACAGTTGGTATCGAAGTAATGGAAATTGTGGATATTACTCCGGTTCCTCACAACGGTTGCCGTGCACCAAAAAAACGTAGAGTATAACCCTTCGACAGGCTCAGGGTACAAAATAAATAAAAAATAAAAAAAACAACCCTTCGACAGTCTCAGGGTACAAAAAAATAAAAAAAAGTAAAATGGCAAGATACACAGGTCCTAAATCAAAAATAGCAAGAAGATTCAAAGAACCAATCTTTGGTCCGGATAAAGCTTTAGAAAAAAAGAACTACCCTCCGGGGCAACACGGTTTAGCAAAAAAACGTGGAAAAGTTTCTGAATATGGTGTTCAGTTGGCTGAAAAACAAAAAGCAAAATATACCTATGGTATTTTAGAGCGTCAGTTTGAGCGTATGTTCCACCTTGCTCAAAGAGCACATGGTATAACAGGTGAAGTGTTATTACAACTTTGCGAATCACGTTTAGATAACGTAGTATATCGTTTAGGCATCTCTCCTACCCGTTCGGGCGCGCGCCAGTTAGTTGGTCACCGTCACATAACAGTTAACGGAGAAATTGTAAATATTGCTTCTTATATTTTAAAACCGGGTGATGAAATCAGTGTTCGCGAAAAATCTAAATCGCACGAAGCCATTGTAAATTCAATTGCAGGCGGTGGAAATAAATATACCTGGCTGGATTTTGATTCTAAACACATGACAGGAAAATTCATTAACCGTCCGGAGAGAGAACAAATTCCGGAGAACATTAAAGAACAACTAATCGTCGAATTATATTCTAAATAAAAAATGTTAATGATTTTGCTGAAGCAGTATACCTAAGCACTAATCACTAACCACTAGGCACTAAAAAATAACTAACAACTAATAAATAAAAAAACATGGCAATTTTAAACTTCCAACGCCCAGATAAAGTGATAATGCTTAATTCAACTGATTTTGAAGGTCAGTTTGAGTTCCGTCCTTTAGAGCCCGGTTTTGGTATCACAATTGGTAACTCACTTCGTCGTATTCTTTTATCTTCTCTAGAAGGATTCGCTATCGCTTCTGTTAAAATAGACGGAGCCGATCACGAATTTTCAACTATTAAAGGTGTTACAGAAGACGTAACTGAAATTGTTTTAAACTTAAAACAAGTTCGCTTTAAAAAACAAATTGACAACCATGATTTTGAAAAAGCAGTTTGTACTTTTTCAGGAAAAGACACTATCACTGCAGGCGATTTAGGAAAATTCTTAAACGGTTTCATGGTATTGAATCCTGATTTAGTTATTGCACATTGCGAGAATAACGTAAAAGTAAAAATGGAAGTAACCATCAACAAAGGTCGTGGTTATGTTCCTGCAGAAGAAAACAAGCCGGCTAACGCTGCGCATGGTTTAATTCCAATCGATTCTATTTATACACCGGTACGCAATGTAAAATATGTTGTAGAAAACTACCGTGTAGAGCAAAAAACTGACTACGAAAAATTAATTATAAATATTATTACCGACGGCTCAGTGCATCCTAAAGAAGCATTGAAAGAAGCTGCTAAAATTTTAATTCACCACTTTATGTTGTTCTCTGACGAGCGTATTACGCTTGATACAGAAGACAAGAAAAAGGAAAATGAATTTGATGAGCATACTTTACACATGCGTCAGCTATTGAAAACTAAATTAGTTGATTTAGATCTTTCAGTTCGTGCATTAAATTGCTTAAAAGCTGCTGATGTTGAAACATTAGGAGAGCTTGTAGCTTTCAACAAAAACGACTTATTGAAGTTCCGTAATTTTGGTAAAAAATCACTTACCGAGTTAGAAGACTTAATCGCAGCTAAAGGATTACAGTTTGGAATGAACGTTGGAAAATATATGTTAGACAAGGAATAATTATAGAATTAGAAAGTTGTTGAGTTGTAGAATAAATCAAAAACTCAATAACTGAAAAAATCAATAACTGAAATCATGAGACACGGAGATAAAATAAACAATTTAGGCCGCACACATTCACACCGTAAGGCAATGTTGGCTAACATGGCATGCTCTCTTATTGAGCACAAGCGTGTTTTTACAACAGTTGCTAAAGCGAAAGCATTACGCTTATATGTTGAGCCACTTTTAACAAAATCAAAGGCAGATACTACGCATAGCCGTCGTTCGGTTTTTGCGTACCTTAAAAACAAAGAAGCAGTTTCTACTTTGTTTAAAGATGTATCGCCAAAAATTGCTGATCGTCCGGGTGGATATACACGCATCATTAAAACGGGTTTCCGCCCTGGTGATGCTGCTGATATGGCAATGATTGAGTTAGTTGATTTTAACGAGGTTTACAGCAATAACAAAAAGACTGCAGGTGCTGAAACTAAGAAGAAGACTACACGTCGTGGTAAAACTAAAAAAGTTGAAACCAAAGAAGAAGGTACTGCTGAAGCTACAGAGACAAAAACTGAAGAGTAATCTTTCTGTAAGAATAATACAAAAACCCTGTCAGTTATGGCGGGGTTTTTTGTTTTGTACATATTTGCCCAGCTAAACCTGCTTGTTTAGACTACTTCGGTATACCCACGTTTTTCATTCAGAAAAATCAGAAATGCTGTATATTTGAATATGAATTACATTGGTTCGATTCCTTGAGGTACCGGTGGAAAAACAAATAAACATTTAGTTATTGCTAAGTAAAAATATTGACTACCTAACAATGAAAAAACATTTCAACTCTTCTGTGCTTGTTTTTTTACTGTCTGCAATCCTTGCCGGTTGTTCAAATTATAAAAAGCTGATTACCGATGAAGTTGTATTAAAAGACGGAAATACACAAACAGGTACAATCCGTGAATGCGATTCAGTAAATTTAAAAATCGAAAAAATTGATGAATCCAAACTTATTATACCATGGACAAGTATTAATACAGTTAAGGGCAAAAAATTAAAAAGTCTTTGGGTTGGTATAAATTTAGGATATTACAAAGTACCTTATTTCTCTGTTTTTAGAAATGAATCGATGACCGCCGAAAAACTTGGAGCGCAATACAAAATTGGTCTAGCATATCGAGGAAATAAACTTTATTACATCAACCTTTCTCATTTGTCGGCAAAACCATACGCTGTAACAAAATTTGGCGTTGGATATCAACATTACATAGGGCAAACCACTTATCTTAAAAATAATTCTTATTTCGTTGGCGGAGAATTTAATTTTATGAATGCCAAATATAATAATGGAGTCCAAACAACAATAGAACCATTTACAGGCTTCGAAAGAAAATACAAAGAACATTTACGATATCAATTTAAATTTGGATTACAATTTAATTTAGCCAATAAAAACAGCAATACAGGAGTTAACTTAACCATTGGCGCTACTTTTATGAAAAGGAATTTTAAGAAATATTACGATATTCTTAATCAGGAACACAGGGTATACAAAAAATGAAAAAAATAATCCTTTATTTTTTACTTGGCTCTAATTTGAGTTTATTTTCTCAACAGGGTAATCTTGTATTCAATGATACAGTTTTACATAACCTTGTTGTTCAAACATCGCTTGTTAATTGGTTTGACACTTTAGAACTGGATTACCAACAGAATGTAGACAATCCAACTCTCTATCCCCAAAAATATCATTCTTGTGATGTAACATTTGACGGAATTGCCCTTACAAACTGCGGCTTCAGAGAAAAAGGAAATGCATCAAACATCTTTACCAATTTCGGTAAGAAAAAACCATTAAAAATATCTTTTGACGAATTTGCTAATCAAAATATGGATGGGTTAAAAAAAATAAACCTAAATAACTTCACTAACGACCCATCTTTGCTTCACGATGTAATTTCTTATAAACTCATGCGTGATATAGGAGTTTTGGCTCCCAGAACATCCTACACAAAACTATGGATAAACGGAGAATACATAGGCCTTTATCTTATAATAGAAAACGTTGACAAAACTTTTTTGAAGTCTGCATATGGCAATGCTAATAACGACGGAAATTTATATAAAACAGATAGAGGAGCCGCCGTTCACTTGAATTGGTTAGGTAATTCATCAGCCGGATACAAAGGACAAAAATTAAAATTAATTACCAATGAAACTGAGGATGATTGGACAAAACTTATCAGTTTTATTGATTTCATAAACAACAATCATGCTGCAGACTTTAAACAAAATTTTGAAAACCGTTTTGATGTACATACCTATTTAAAAATACTTGCTGTAGAAAAATGTGTACGAAGTTGGGATAGTTATTGGGGCGGCGGCAATAATTTTTATTTATACGAACATCCCGATGGAAAAATAAGATGGATACCCTGGGACATGAATGAAACCTTTCAGGATATTAAAATAATAAGTGGGACTTCATTTTTGATGGTTATTTAATACCCACACCACAATTAGACGCCAGGCCGTTACTTAAAAGAATATTTGAAGTTGATGAATGGAAAAACGAATATTTGAACTTTTCTTGCGATTTAGTGCAAACAAAATTTACTTTAGATAATTTAGGGAAATTTATTTTAGACAGGCATAACTTAATTGATGCAGCCTATTATAGTGATGTATATAAATATAATTCGTACGGAGCATATAAAAATGCATTAACTGAATATAATCTTGATGAAGTTTCGCTGGCGCATTCAGCGTATGTGCTGCGCATAAATTATCCCGGTATTTTCCCATTTATTCAGTCGCAAAGAGAATGGGCCGTAAAACAAATAAAAGCATGGGACAAAGAATGTTCTATTGATGACAATACTTTATACAACCTTGAGGTTTTCCCGAATCCGGCAAATGATTATGTAAATGTTATAAATAATTCTTCCGGTTTTGAATTTGCTCAATTTAAATTATACGATTTTACAGGTAGGATTTGCTTGAATACCCAATTTATATTAATGCAGGGAAAATATTTCACTTTACCGTTAGAAGCTATACCTACAGGAATTTATTTCTTGCATAAAATATCCGCTGATGGTAAGATTGGCAGGGCGAAAATTATAATAAAGTAATCTTTTTTTATCTTAATTTTCGCTGTATAAAAAGGCAGAATTTTCCTTATCTTTATTCCCGAAAATGCCTCCCTATTACTCAATAAAATACAATCTAATTTTAGTATTACTTCTATTCTTCTTTTCAGGAATTTCGCAAAATTTAACAATAAGCGGCATCGTAAAAGAAAACAAAACAGGCGAGCTCGCAATCGGCGCTACAGTCTACATTAAAGAACTTACTAAAGGAGTTGCGACAAACAATTACGGTTTTTTTTCCATCACAGTCCCAAAAGGAAATTATACTTTAGTTTGTATGTATTTAGGCTACGAAACTTTTACACAACCAATAGTTCTCGAAAAAAATCTGAGCTTCGATATTTCTTTCCTGCCAAAATCAATAGAAATGAATGAAGTTACTGTTTCTGGTGAACGGCCCGACCAGAATATAAAAAGTTCGCAGATGAGTACTGTTACCCTAGACATGAAACAAATTAAATCTCTGCCGGCTTTTATGGGCGAAGTAGATATTTTAAAAACTATACAACTTTTACCCGGAGTAAAATCAGCCGGCGACGGACAAACAGGTTTTTACGTTCGCGGAGGCGGTCCTGATCAAAATTTAATTTTGTTGGATGAAGCTGTAGTATATAACGCTTCACACCTAATGGGTTTCTTCTCTGTCTTTAACAACGCGCCCCCCACTTCTCCCTCCCACTTACAGCCGCAAAAGGGGGAAATAATACAGCATTAAATTTCTTTGCGTCTTAATCCTTAAATACATTCCCTACAAACCTTTTCTTTGCGCCTTAGCGTCTTTGCGGTGAAAAAACCTTGAAAGTTATTGTATTTTGAAGGTCATCCCCTCCACTGCTATCATCGCATTTTCAAAAATAGGAACAGCCTCTTTTAAAAAATCTTGTGTATTACCGTAACGCGCTGAGAAATGTCCAAGCAGTAATTGTTTTACCTCAGCTTGCTTAGCAATTGAAGCTGCCTCTGCGGCTGTAGTGTGAAAAGTCTTTTTTGCACGCTCAAGTTCGCTCGTCAAGAAAGTAGACTCGTGATACAATAAATTAACTCCTTTAATATATTTTACAATCGACTCGTCGTAAATTGTGTCAGAGCAATAAGCATAACTCCTTGGGAGTTGCGCAGGTTTCGTTAACTCTTTATTTAAAATTGTTTTACCCGTTTCATCGTCAACATCCATTCCTAAACGCAACTTGCCAATATTTGCGACTGAAATTTTATGTTGAAGCAATTTTTCTTTTACAATTCTCCTAAGCCCGGGTTTTTCTTCAAACCTAAAACCGGTGCAATTTATTCTGTGGCTCAAAGGAAAAGAATGAATTATTATTTTCTCACTCTCAAATACTTTTTGCGATTCTTTTGGATTTGTAAAAATATATTCCAACTCAAACTTTAATGTAGTTTGCGAATGTTTGTTTTGTAAATCAATGATTTCTTTGAGCTCGGGCGGACAAACCAAAATAACTTTTGTCTTTCTGCCAAGCAGGTGCATAGTTTGTAAAAGTCCGAGCAGACCAAAATAATGATCTCCATGGAGGTGAGAAATTAAAATGCACTCTATACGCTGAATTTTTACGCTGTTCTTTCTTAATTGAATTTGTGTTCCTTCTCCGCAGTCGATTAAAAAAAAATGCCCGGCTGCGTTAAGCAACTGGGCACTTGGATTTCTTATTAATGAAGGTGTAGCGGAGCCGTTTCCTAATACAGTAACTTCAAATTCCATTTTTTTTAATTGACAATTTTTTGATTTACAATTTTTTCATTTAAATAAACAAATCGCCACATAGTGGCCCCTTCGGGGTAAATAATCAAATCGTAAATTGTATTCTATCTTGCAATTACCATTTTACGGCATTGCTTCTCTTGGTTCATTTCTACAGTGTAAAGATAAATTCCGTTTTCAAGATTAGTAGCATCAAAATCAAAGCTGTTATCTCCGCGTTGAGCATTTATTTCTTTATCCGTAATTTTTTGTCCTGCAATATTGTAAACTACAAACTTTGCTTTCCCTACAGAAGCCGATGTAAATTTAATGCTTGCGTTATCTATAACAGGGTTTGGCGAATTTTGCATTACATTAAAATTATACGAATTGTTAGTTGCAATTCCTGCAGCAGCAGCAATAATAATTTTGTAGTAAGTAAGCGTTTGTGTAGTAAAAGGTATAAATCCACCAAACTCTACCATATAGATACTAAGGTTAAAAGTCAGGTTATAAGTACCGGCTGTTGTTGGTGTACCATAAATAACCATACACGATGTATCGTTTCCCGGAAATTTATAATTAGATGGCGTTCCTGTAAGTGAAAGTCCAGGAGGCAGACCGCAAGTACCGGAATTTGTAAAATCAATACGTAAATAATGTAATGTAGTGGTTCCCGAGGTAGTGTCATAAGGCACCTTAACCGTAACATTTTGAAGGTAAGGCGATCCAACGTTTCCGCTTATAAAATTGGTTGCGCTATCGGGATAAACACCGCCTTTTCCTAATGCAAGCCATGTATAATCATAGTTGCATACAGGTGTTTGCGCTAAAATGCAAGTAAAAGGCAATAACAATAAAAATAAGTAGAATTTCTTCATGAGATTTGTTTTTAGTTGAAACTCCAAAGGAGTCTAAGACAAATTTAGGTTCTTTAAAGAGAAAAACCAAATGAATTTCTACCGGTTAATAATAACCTTTTTAACAATTGAAAAGTCCTTGCCTGAAACCTTCAAGAAATAAATTCCGTTTTCGTTGGAGGAAACATCCATGACAATTGGTTTTCCATTATAAATGCGTTCTAAAGTAGTTACAAAAGTGCCGTTTATAGAATACAAACTAAGCGTAATTTGCTGATTTATAGTGTAATTACCATCAATATATAAAGTATTACTTACAGGGTTTGGGTAAAGAATAATTCCGGTATTTACATTCTTTACTTGAGCAATTCCAATATTATAATTAATTCCAATAAAATAATCCTCGGTTTCTCCGCTTCCAAAATTTGTGCAGGCATCTGTTGAGTCATTTGCATTTCCAACACCACGAGAACGTATACGCATTGTTGTAAGACCTGTTTTAGCACCTGCAGGCACACTTAAAACTGTAACATAATCGCTATCAATTTTAGCGGTTGTGCAAATTCTTGTAAACTCAGTTTTATCAAACTCACCATTTTGATTATAATCTATCCAAACAGATGCGATTACATTGCCATTAAAACGCGTATGGAGGTTATAATTTTGTCCGGATGTTAGTTGTGCATAATTTGTACCGCTTATAGGATATTGCATATAATTATTTGTTGAACATCCTGTATTACTTGTAGCAAGATTTGTGGTTTCTATAGCCGTAGAATCAATCGCTCCGCTACTGCTGCATCCACCACCAAGATTTGTATTACAAATGCATAAAAAGTAATTCTTTAAAATAATTGCTTTAACTGTAGAAGTGTCCTTTTGAATTGAACACCCAACAATACATCTAAACCAAGAATCGGCTGTAATATTTGTGTTTAGAGTAGCGAAATTTGCGTACGAAATACTTGTCCACGCTCCACCTGAAACAGAATCCTGCCATTGGTATGTTATACCTGTTGCTGCCGTGTTACCCAAAAGCGATAAAGAAACCTGAGAACAAGTTGTATCAACTGACGAACTAACAATGCCTGCATTTAAAAGGCCTGAACAAACAGTTAGTGGTGTAAGGTTGAACTGAACATTAGGACGATTAATTGTGCGTATTCCGGTATTAATTGGAGGGGTATTATCGCTACTCCAGTATTGAAAAGTAAGGAAACCGGGCGATGTATGATGATAAAAACTTTTACCCAAACTAACACTTTCATTGCCTGTACCACCTGCGTTTGTCTCAATAATTACTTCCAGCGGCCTTGAAGTTGCATGCACAAAAGGTGTAGAAAAAATGATAGTTGACCATTGACCCTTTGTAAAAGCCGCATTGCTAATTGTACCCGAAAAAACTAATTGAGCACCTGATTCCTCAGTGGCAACAGTTGAAGAAGTAACAAAAACTGAATCGGTAATTTCTTTCATATAAACATTTACCGGAGCATTTCCGGGGTTATTTATCGAATCGCAAAAAAAGGAAATAGAATTAATTTGTCCGTACTGCCCTATCTCGCTATGCTTAAAAATAAAGGCGCTACGCTCATAACCGAAAAAAGTACCCAATGGTTTGCGGCGTTCTAAATTGGCAACTGTACTGAATGTATTAGCTGAGGGGATAGTTATTATAACCTGAGCAGATAAAAACTGTATAAATAAGATGAATGATAAACTAAGTACTGATTTTAATCGTTTATGGGTCATAAAGGGCTTATAAAAACGTAGTGCAAAGGTAAAGTTTTGTTCAGACAAATGATACTATATTTGAAAGAATTAAATGAACAAGTGAACAATAGAACATTTGAATTTAGAAATCAGAAGTAGAATGACTACACTTCAATTGTTCACTATTCAAATGTTCGAATGTTCTTCATTCAAAATTGAGTATATAGATGCTATATTTGTAAATAATAATTATGAGTAATACAGGCTGGTCAACCGGACTAAATAAATTAAAGGGATTATCTGTAATAACACAGATATTGCTTATTAATGGTATTATTTTTTTGGTTGGGAATATACTTGCTAACTTTTTTACTCCTTCGCCACTCAATTATTTAATGTTGCCCGGAAGGTTAAGCGAAATTCCTTTAAAATTTTACACTCCGCTTACTTATATGTTTGCGCATGCCGAGTTGGGTCATGCATTTTTTAATATGATTTACCTTTATTTTATGGGGCAAATTTTTGCTTCTATTGTTGGTGAAAAACGTTTGTGGTTTGTTTACCTTATGGGAGGTTTGGCAGGTGCTGTTTTATTTTTGGGGTTGTTAAATATTTTCTTTGCGGGTGCGCCCGCTTATTTGTTAGGTGCTTCTGCATCTGTTACTGCTGTAGCAATTGCATGTGCCGTTTATGCGCCAAATATGCCTGTGAGTCTTTTTTTCTTTGGAAGTTTTAAATTAAAATGGGTTGTTTTGGTTTTCTTTTTACTGAGTACAGCTTTAGATTTATCAATTAACACCGGAGGAAAAGTAGCACATTTAGGCGGAGCAATTTTCGGACTGGCTTATGCCTGGCAATTAAAAAAGGGTAACGACTGGATGAATATTTTTTCTTTTAATTTTTTAAAGAGAAGGAAGGATGCAAAAGTTTACCAAATGAAAAACACCCAACAAACCAAAGCTGCGAGTCAGGAACATACTTTAAATGACCTGCTTGATAAAATAAACCGGAGCGGGTATGATAGTTTAACTAAGAGTGAGAAGCAAACTTTGCAAGAGATTGCTTCGAAGAAGTAGATCAGAAAAAATTTTAATTCCTCATCAACCTGTTTAAACTCTTATCAATATATTTCTCTGTAGGCAATAAAGAACGATGAATTCTTCTTGCGTAATATATACTATCCAAAATTTCTTTTTGGTGCTCTTCCACCATTTGTTTTTGTTTTTCAATCAGCGTTTTTTGTCTACGTGTTATGCGAAGAGAACGCAAAATAATAAAAGCAACTATTGCTACAAGAAGCAAAACAAAAGAAACAAGAAGTAAGACAATTTTTTGCCTCTTTGCATCAGCTGCAGCAACTGCATCTTTCTTATCCTGTTCCGCTTTTGCTGAAGCTTCCTTTTTCTCAAAATCGAAATTCATTTCTTTGCGTACTAATTGCTTTTTACTGTCCTCACTGAAAAGTGTATCGCGAACAGAAATATAACGCTTACAGAGTCGAGTTTTGTGGTTTACGCAAAAACCACCCCTACCCCTCCAAGGAGGGGAAATACAAGCAGCAATAAAAGGAACAGTTGAACAAATGAACAATTGAATTCAGAACGGCGAAGTATAACTTCAGACTTCACTATTCGCTTGTTCAATTGTTCTATATTCTGTATTTTTTTTCATTATCAATTAACCTTAAACTTTCCTCAACTAAGCACTAACCCCTAATCACTAAACACTTTTTCTCAACTAACTAATCACTAAACACCCCTCTGTCGTTCCTCTTCGAGGAACATGACAGTCTCCACTCAATGGGAGAATTAATACAACTAACCACTTTTTGTCATTACGTAATAGTACAATCAAAAAATCGCTGTCAAAATAACCTTGCAAGCTCTTATCAATTCTTCATTGGTAATAATCAGTGGCGGAGCAATTCGCATACTTTTACTGTTAAACAAAAACCAATCTGTAATTACTCCTGCTTCAATACATTTCTGGATGGTCTGCATATTTATAGCTTCATCTCCAAAATCAATTGCCGCAAGCGCTCCGCAAACACGAAGCTCTTTTATTTTTGAGTGCTTCAGCTTTTCCTTTAAAATAATTTCAATTTCTTTTGCGCGCTGATATAATTTATTTTTTAAAATTACATTTATATTTACCAAGGCAGCTGCACAACAAACGGGGTGACCACCAAACGTTGTAATATGTCCGAGCACCGGATTATTTGTAAACGAACTCATAATTTCATTCGAAGAAACAAAAGCACCAATGGGCATCCCCCCTCCCATCGCTTTTCCTAACAATAAAATATCGGGGACGACATTATATTGTTCAAAAGCAAACATTGATCCTGTGCGAGAAAATCCAGTTTGCACTTCATCAAAAATTAAAAGGTTTTTAGTTTCAGTACACCGTTCACGTAATTTTTTTAGAAAAGATTGTTTAGCCGCAATTACACCGGCTTCACCCTGAATTGGTTCAATAATTACACAAGCAGTTTTATTTGTTATATGAATTAAATCTTCTTCTTTATTAAATCCAATAATTTTAACATCGGGCAATAGCGGACGAAAACTTGTTTTAAAATCTTCGTTACCCACTACACTCAACGCACCTTGCGTACTTCCGTGATAGGCGTTTTTAAAAGAAATAATTTCGCTTCGCCCTGTAAAACGTTTGGCAAGTTTTAATGCTCCTTCGGTTGCCTCTGAGCCGGAATTAACAAAATAAACTGTATTTAAATTTTTTGGAAGTAAATCTGTCAGCGCTTTTGCCAATTGCACTTGCGGACTTTGAACATACTCGCCATACACCATTAAATGCATGTGCGTTTCGACTTGCTTTTTTATTGCTTCCACAACTTCCGGGTGACAATGTCCGATATTACTTACTGAAATTCCGGAAATTAAATCAATGTATTGCTTTCCGTTTACATCGTTTAAATACACCCCTTTTGCAGAAACAATTTCCAGTCCCATTGGTGCCGGACTGGTCTGGGCCATGTGTTGTAAAAAAAGTTGTCGGTTAGAGAGGTGCATTTAATTTTGATAATCTATTTTTGTACTATAAATTTTTTAGTAAAAACATTTTCGGTTGTTTTTGTTTTCAAAAAATAAACGCCATTATTTAAACTACTTATATCAATTGTTGTTATTTCATTTTCAGCAGTTATATACATTATAATATTACCTACTATATCACTTATGAATAATTCCGCATTATTTAATTCTACAGTAAGAAATTGATTTGCAGGATTTGGAAAAAATCTGATTTGGTTAAAATTACCCAATAGCTGATTAATATCTGTAGTACAATTTGAAACATATATGACCTGTGTAGCAGTACTTATACAACCGCTTATTAAATCTGTACCTGTTACCGTATATGTTTCATTACTTACAGGCGAAACAGAAACTGTTGATGTATTGGCACCACCCGCGTTTGCGCTCCATGTGTAAGTACTTGCGCCGCTTGCTATTAATGTATCAGTTTCTCCAATACAAATAGAGTCTTTTGTTGCTTGCAAGTTAAAAATTGCAGGAGCGTATGTAAGAGTTATAACACATTTATCTATACAAATCTGACCACCGGAAGCACAAAATGTGAAGTTATTATTGGCTCCATAATTATAGCCCGAAATACCACATGTATAATTACTTATAGTACTACCGGTTGACGCCCAAATTGTGTTAGTACACAAACATCCGGTATTAGCTTCCGCAACACTACCAAGAGAGATAGAATTTAATGATCCTATCATACTGCCCCCGGCACAACCGGCGCTATGGTAATTAACCGCAATTTGCGTTACCATGTTACCGCTTGGAACAGAGTCGAAAAAACTTTGCGTATTACAGATTGTTGTGTTTCCGCAATAGCCTGTACTATTCGGGCTATTAAAACAGAAATAATCCGTTGTATTAGCTGAGCAACATTGTGTAATATAGCCACCATACTGAATGGTAACACTTACACTTTGGCAATACATTTCATTCTTTAAAAGAACCATAAAAGCAAATTGACCAAGTAATAAAATAGTTTTTTTGTTCATTAGCTAGTTTTACTATCCAAATATATGAAAAAATAAGGGTAATGACAAGAGATTACGGTTACTCTTAATAGTTTACCTAAACATAAATAAAGCAACAAAAGAGAAGCTAAGCTTTTACTGAGCTACCAGAATAGAATTATTTTTAGAAAATTGGATAATTCTAAAGGAATTTATTTACATTTGAATAACCAAAAACACAAAACATGAAAAAAATCTCTACTTATTTTATTACTTCAGTATTGTGCTTAGCTGCAAACACAATTTGTAAGGCACAATCTACAACAATTACTTCGGCAATATTGTTAACTGCAACGCCACCAGCTGTTGTAAATAGTCCACCTGCGTATAACTCGCCATTATAAACCGCCAAGGCTAAAACACCACCACCAATACTACCACCCATACCTGTACCCAACGCAGTCCAGGTCGTTCCATCCCACATAGCTATTTCATTTGCAGGATTGCCCCCTGCTGTTGAGAACTTTCCTCCAATGTATAGATTTCCATTAAAAATAACTGAAGATTGAACAAAACTGTCAACGCCTGTTCCAACAGGTGACCATATTTGTCCACTTACACTCAAGCCATTAATAGCGAGCAAAATTGTGAAAAGTAATTTTGTGTTCATAGTTTTTGATTTTATTATTGTTAAAGGTTAAAATATTAATGTGACATTGCTTCCTGATTTGTCATTGCTTTTTTATTTGTAATTAAGTGCCGAAACTATAATCATTTCTGTTCACTACTTTCTTTCCTTAAACTTGCCACCAACGGACGGTTTGCGTGTAGGCGATGTAGCCCTGTGTTGCGCCTGCGGCAGGGCTATATCGCCTACACGCTGTTATCGGATCGGCCTTCTTGTCGTCCGAATGTTTTACTCTCCTTCAAAATAGTCACTGTCAACTTTGAATTACTCCAAAGCTATCCAGTGAATGAGCAGATTTTGATATAAACGTAAACAATGCTTGATTTTCCTTGTAGAATTTTAACAAACTTAAAATAATATCTATTTCGGTGCTAGATTTTTCTTCTAGGTTTGTTACAACTTGATTCAAAAATTGATTTTCAGAAATTGAATTGTAAAAATGTCGTTTATTGAATTGTTGGATTGCTCTATAAAGCCAAGTTGATATTTCAAAGATGATTTTGTCTTTTCCAGTATTTGATAATTTGTTTATAATTTCAGAAGTTGGAACAACTAAAGATTCAGGCTCAAATTCATCAAATGCTAAACCTTGCTCATTAATAAAAACCTTTGGAATTATGATAATAGCATCGTTGATTAACGGATTAAAATAATAACCAACATAATTAATTTTAGAGTAAATAGAATTTATTGGCAAGAAATATCTTGCAGATAAAACTTGTTCAAGTTTTTCTGTTTTATATTGATATTCTTCAAATAGTATTATCATTTCTCTGCTTCTAGTCCGTTATATTTAAAAAATGCTTTTACTAAATCTTCTGAATTATCATTGTATAAATCACCAAATTGAAAATCTATTACTTCTCCCTCTTGTTCATATTTAAATATAGAATTTTGTGTTCCATATTCATCTTTATAAACTTCTGACCACATATAAAATAATACTTTAGACCTAAGTTGGTCAAAAGTTATTTTTCCGTTATTGGGATTTACAAATCGATTTCCTAGTTGCTTATCTTCACTTCCTGTCAATTCTTTGATTTTCGGATTGATTATTTCAATAAAGTTCCCCCAATTATACATTTCGTTATCAATTTCAATTGTTAGAGTTTTAGCATCTTCATAATTAACTGGTACAAATTCCCAATCCCAACGTCTTTTGAATGCACTATCCATTGGAAATAAAGATTGATCAGAAGTGTTCATTGTGGCATATATGAAAAGATTGCTTGGCAATTTAATGCTATTGAAATCTTCATTGGTAGATTTAGTTTTTTCATTGTAAAAATCTAAGTTCACTTCGTTTAATAAAACCTTTTTTAAATGAGTTGCCAATTCTTTTGAAACTTCTATTTCGTATTTTGAGAAACCATCATCATCTCGATCTAAACATTGGAAAATGTCGCCAAAAATTTGAGCACAATTACCTCGGTTAATTTCTTCTATAATTAAAAAATGAGGTTCGTCAAGATTCTTCCAAGCATCGCAATATGCCTTTGTAAATGCTTGCGGCACGAAATCATATATTATTTTATCGTCATACATTACAGGTTTATAACTGCCTACAAATGAATGATAATCTGTTTCAGGGTGAAATGTTGTTCTGGTTCGCTTATGACCGTCTGTTCTAATTTCTACTTCTCTACTTTTCCCGGTTCCAGGCGAACCAAAAAAGATAAGTTGATTAGATTCTCCTATTGAACTATATGAAGAATTCGATTTTTTTTGTACAGGTTCATTTTCTTCAATTAAATCTTTCCAAATTACCCCACGTTCTTTACTTGTTCTATACGTCATTGCCTTGTTAGCATTGACCACGATAGCACTAAAGTGCAATTCGTCTTGATTTATAACTGAAATATCATAAACAAACCAACTGCCACCTTTAATTTTTAATATTTTTTCAAATTCTTGAATGGTTTTATTATTGTCAACACTTTTATTGTCGTAAGATAAATATGGCGGGTATGAAATAATTAAACGACCATCGTGAGTCTCTGAATGTTCTTTTACAAAAAGTATAATAAAACTATTTGTCGCTTTCTGCCCATTTATGAACACTTTATCAAAAATAGAGAAATAGAGGAGTTCTCTATTTTTACTCATCTTTGAAATGTCTAAATTATCAATATCTGCACAAACTTTATAGTTCATACCAACTAAAAATTCAACTAACCCAAAAGTCTCTGTTTTTATTTTATATCCGTTGTTTTTACTTTGTCCTGCTGATGTCCCCCAAGCGGCTGTTGCAGTAGCTTCTGGAATAGTTGTGTTAAAGAAAAATGATGTAATGTCTATTCTCATAATATTTGTTTAAAAATATGGTTTAATAAAATTGAAACTAAGTTTATATCCCACCCATTGCCTGCACATTTACCAATTTTTGAATAGGTTTGATTTGGAGGGAACTTTATTTCTTTATACTCTTTATCCATTTTGAATCCCATCAACCTGTAATGTTCTTCAATTGATAGTTTGCGAACCATTTCTTTCCCGTTTTTAATTGGCTCTACAATTCTAATTACGTTGTGTTCAGGCGGTGTAACAGTCATACAGATGCCATCTGTTTTAAGTTTACGATTGTAGTAATCGTAGCATAATGGTTCATCTACTTCGAATTTAGAAATACTATGTAATTCTTTAATCCTGTCTATTTGAGCTTTAGATCGATATAAATCTTCTGAAACATTCTCGTCTAAAAAATCCTTTAGTTTCTTGTTTAATTCGATTTTTGATGGTTCAAATACAAAATCCTTAGGATACTTTTCCAAAGAACAAAATATCCATAACCTTTCTCTATTTTGAGGTATTCCATAATCTTTTGTATTGAGAATACTATATTCAACATTATACCCAATTTTTTTAAGTTCACTTAAAATTTTTTCAAATGTAGGTTTTAGTTTACCTACAGCTAAACCCTTCACATTTTCCAATAATATATATTTTGGCTTTTTCTTTTTACATATGCGTATAATATCCTGAAATAGTGTTCCTCTTATATCCATTTCTCCTTCTCTTTTTCCTACAGTCGAAAATGGTTGGCAAGGAAACCCCCCAGTAAATAAGTCAAAGTCAGGTAATTCATTTTCTTTGATTTTAGTTATATCACCAAAGTTTTTTACATTTCTAAAATTGTATTCAAATATTTCAATTGCATTTTTATCAATCTCTGAAAAACCTACAACCTCATAATTTATTTTTGCATTCTTTAAGCCAAACGATGCTCCACCGTAACCTGCAAAGGCTTCAAAT
Source organism: uncultured Flavobacteriaceae bacterium (assembly GCA_964653165.1). Lineage (GTDB taxonomy): Bacteria > Bacteroidota > Bacteroidia > B-17B0 > Aurantibacillaceae > PALSA-968. Next base: position 19,528 of record CAZZEI010000039.1, read on the forward strand.
ACTTTTATTTTTTCTTTATTAATGCAATTAATTGTATCAACTTTATTGTCATCTACATTAACTTCATCAAATATATATAATTGAGGCTCTTCAACTAATTGTTCTATTGTCTCAGGTTCAATATATTTCAAGTTTTTTCTCATTTTAGTCAATTTTATTTTTTAATAACTCTTTTGCTTGCACACCTAATATTTCAGCTATTTCAAATAAAACTTCTAATCTTGGTTGTTGTCTGTTTTGAATGTATGAGTTAACCATATTGTAGCTTTTGCCTAATTTTTCAGCAAGCCATTTTTGTTTAATCCCTTTTTCTTCCAAAACTTCCTTTATTCTGTTCATAAAATCTGTCAAATTATTTGAAAGTGCAAATATATAATATTGTATTTAATATCTCATATTTCAAGATAAAAAGTTATCAATAATTGTTCATTTGACAGGGTGGTGGGTGGGCATTGGGTGCGGTTGGGTAAAATTAAATGTGCTGCAAAAGCGTTGGCTTGTGTGTTG
>CAZZEI010000040.1:0-19898 GCA_964653165.1 uncultured Flavobacteriaceae bacterium
GTCTCCGGTCTTAGATTATACAGTAAGTATGAATCCTGCTCCTAACGCAAACTTTAATCCTAACAATAATAACGGATGTAATACATTCATCACATTTAATAATACCACAAGTAATGGTGGCGGGCCTTATACAAGTTACTGGACCTTTGGTGATGGAGATACTTCAACACTTGATTCTCCTAACCACACCTATCCCGGATTTGGGACATACACAGTTACTTTATATGTGTTTGCACAAAACGGATGTCAGGATACAACTTCACATGTGGTAATAATAACACCGCCTCCTGCACCGGGAATGAGTTACACAGGTGTTTGTGAAGGTACTCCATTTCAGTTTTCAGGAACAGTAAGCGGAAATCAAAACGGAGTAATTTGGTTATGGAATTTTGGAATGGGCGCAACATCTGCTTTACAAAATCCAAGCTATACTTTTCCTTCCTGGGGATCTTTTCCGGTTACTTTAACAATTACAAAAAACGGATGTGCCAGTACTATAACACAAAACGTAAGTGTTCAGCCTAAACCAATTATTGCATTTACATCAAATACTGTTTGCGCCGGAACAAGTACAAGTTTTACTAACAACTCTTACATTCCTGCCGGAACAATTTCTACTTGGGCTTGGGATTTTAACAGTGATGGTATAACTGATAACACTACGCAAAATCCGGGTAATACGTTTTCTTCTTCCGGAACTTTTACTACAAGTTTAACTGCTACAAGTGCATACGGATGTACAGCAACTGGTACCGGACTTGTAACTGTAAATGGAATACCGACAGCAGGTTTTATTACACAAAATAATTGTTTGAATGCAATATCAACCTTTACAAATACTTCAATAGCACCGGTTGGTTCTACAATTACTGCATACTACTGGGATTTTGGTGATAATACTTTTTCACAGTTACAAAACCCAACACATGCATATAGTGCGGCAGCAACGTATAACGTAAAATTATCGGTGGCAACAAATAATACCTGTGTCGATACATTTACTGCTCCGATTAGTATTTATGCTTTACCTGTTGTATCGTTTACTGCAAATTCACTTTGCGAAAATCAAACAACACAATTTGCAGGAAATATAAGCGGATCGCAAACAAACACACAATGGTCGTGGAACTTTGCAGGAAATGGTTTTTCTATTTTACAAAACCCTTCTTTTGCTTTTCCGGGTTGGGGAACATATCCTGTAAATTTAACTGCAGTTGATAATAACGGTTGCGCAGGAAGTGTAACACAAACGGTAAGTATAAATCCTATGCCATTAATTTCTGTTTCATCCAATGCGGTTTGTGTGGGAGGTTCAACTTCGTTTACAAACAACTCTACCATTCCTGCGGGAAGTATTACAAGTTGGGCTTGGGATTTTAACGGAGACGGAATTACAGATAACACTACCCCAAACCCTTCAACCAATTTTCCTAATGTTGGAACGTATACTGTAACGGTAAGTGCGACTAGTAATTACAGTTGTGTTTCTACAAGCACAATTCAGGTTACAATAAACGCAATGCCGATAGCAAGTTTCACCGGCGCAAATAATTGTCTGCATGCACCAACTATTTTTACAGATAATTCTACTGCGCCTGCAGGATCTACAATTACTCAATACTCGTGGACATTCGGTAACGGATCAAGCTCTACTTCGCAGCAACCACAAAACACCTATGTTGCTTCGGGTACTTATCAGGTTACGCTTACTGTAACAACTAATCAGGGTTGTACTTCTACCGTAACAAATTCTATAACTGTTTATCCTAATCCGATTGTAAACTTTAATTCAAATGCTGTTTGTGCAAATCAAAATATGCAATACACAAACCAGAGTAGTATTTCTTCGGGTTCAATTACAGCATGGAAATGGGATTTTACCAATGACGGAATTACAGATGCAATTACGCAGAACCTCGTTAAAACATTTACTGTGGGCGGAACATATAACACAAAGCTAACTGCAATTTCAAATTTTAGTTGTGCCGACTCCGTTATAAAGCCCGTAACAGTTTATTTTAATCCGGTTGCTAATTTTAATGCAGCAACAGTTTGTCAAGGAAAATCAGCACAGTTTATCGATGCTTCCACAAACCAAAGTGGTTATTTAACGGTTTGGGATTGGGATTTTACCAGTGATGGTGTTTTTGATAATTTTAGTCAGAACACAACAAACACATACACAGCTGCCGGTTTATTTTTGGTGACGCTGCAGGTGCAAAATAATTTTGGTTGTATAAACCTGATTAAAAAATCCATTCGTGTAAATGCTACTCCTGTAGTTGATATTACAGCCTCACATTTTAGCGGTTGCGAAGGCAATATGTGTGTAGGCATGATAAATAACTCTACTATAACCGGAGGTTCAATAGCTACTTGGTCATGGAACTTTGGTGATGGTACAAGCTCAAACCAAAACTCGCCTATACATTGCTTTAATGCAGGAACATTTACTGTTTCGTTGACAGCTATTTCTGATAGCGGTTGTTCAGCCAAGCAAAATATGGCTAAAGCAATTTTGGTTTATCCAAAACCTCAGGCAGGTTTCGAATTCAGTAATATAAATCTGGATGTGCTTGAAGCAACAACTGCAATTCAAAACAGCGCGCAGGGAGCGTCTACCTGGTTGTATTTTATTTCTGACGGTGCAACGAGTACACAATCCAGTTTCCAGCACACTTTTACCAACGAAAACCCTCAAACGTATACGGTAATACAAATTGTAACCAACAGTTTTGGTTGTAAAGACACGATACTAAGAACAATTGAAGTTAAGCCAGGCTTTACTTTTTATATCCCGAATGCATTCTCTCCTAATGGTGACGGTATGAATGATGTCTTTAAAGGAATAGGCATAGGTATAAAAAGCTTCACGCTTATGATTTACGACCGTTGGGGTCAATTGGTATTTACCAGCAATGATTTAGAAAAAGGTTGGGACGGTACATGGAAAGGCAACGGAGGAGAAGTAAGTTTACAAGACGTCTTTGTTTGGAAAGTTGAATTGCGCGATGATAATAATAAAGAACACGGATATGACGGAACGGTTTCTTTGATTAAGTAAAACTTTATTAACACATGAACCTCGACTACGCTCGGTTTGACAAAATCAATGTCAGGCTGAGCGAAGTCGAAGTCCTTGCAATGTTTTATTAGCGCATAGTATTCTGTATCCGTATACTTTCAATATGAACGGCTTCTATATAAGTTTTAATGAAATCTTCACTTAAACCTATAGGTTGCGCCTTTTTAATGGTCTTTTCAATTATCTCATTATATCTTGAAGGTTGTAAAATTGTAACTTTGTTCTCTTTTTTTAATCCGCCAATCTCTTTTGAAATTTTCATTCTTTCCGAAATTTGCTGAATCAATTCATCATCAATTAAATTAATTTGCTCACGTAACTCTTCCAGTTTTTGTAAATAATTTTTTTCTAAACTGCTTCTTTGTTTCCATTCTAATTTATTTAGTAATATGGCTAAATCACATGGCTTTAATTGTTGATTTTTATCTGTTAAAGCTGCTTCCGGGTTGTAATGCGATTCTATAATAAATCCGCTATAATCCAAATCAATACTTTTTTGCGCAATAGAAAGTAAACCATCTCTGTTGCCGCATATATGAGATGGATCGCAAATCATTGGCATATCAGAGAAGTGCCTTTTCATTTCAATTGGAATTTGCCAAATAGGAGCATTCCTGTATTCTGAATTTCCATAAGCAGAAAAACCTCTATGAATTAATCCGATTGTTTTTATTCCGGCTTTCTGAATTCGCTCTACTGCACCAATCCATAAGTTAAGATCGGGATTTACCGGATTTTTTATCAGAACAGGAATATCAGTCCCCTTTAATGCATCTGCAATGTTTTGCACACTGAATGGATTAACAGATGTTCTGGCGCCGATCCATAATACATCCACATCAAAACTTAAAGCGTCTTCAACATGCTTTGTACTTGCTACCTCAATTGCAGTTGGTAAACCTGTTAATTGCTTTGCTTTTAAAAGCCATGGCAGACTTTTTGTCCCTAAACCTTCAAACCCTCCCGGATTTGTTCGTGGTTTCCAAACTCCTGCGCGTAAAATATCCACTTTACCTGTTGACGCAAGTTGTAGTGCTGTGCTGAGCAACTGCTCTTCACTTTCTATACTGCATGGGCCCGCTATAATGAGACCTTTTTTATGCAGTATGTCTTCAACCGTTTTTTTATCAGGTAATTTTAATTCTAAATTTTTCATATTAATTTAAATTTGGTTTAAGAAGTAACTCAGTTTTTAAATGTGCGAGATGCTTTTCTCCTTTATAAATACCCAGCGTTTTTAAACTGGTTGTATAATTTTCCAAGTCGTTAAGCATAGCATCAAGCGCATATCTTTTATCAAACTCAATGTCGAAATGAAACGAGTAAGCCGAAGGATTCTCAGGAACAGGTAGACTTTGTATTTTGGTAATGTTTAGTCCGTATGATTTTATACTTAACAACACTTCGCTTAATGCTCCCGGCTCATCTTTTACTTGTAAAGTAATAGAAGCCTTGTCCGCATCATCAACATAGTTTTCTCCTTTGCTGATAATGTAAAAGCGTGTAAAGTTTTGAGTTACATCGGCAACATTTGGTTTGATTATGCTCAATCCGTATTTTTTGCCAACCGCCGGACCTGCAATAACTGCTAAATGCTTATCAGAATCTTTCAATACAAGTTTAGCGCTTGTAGCAGTATCTTTATATTCTGTTACAACTACGTTTCGTAACTCTGCCAAAAAGTTTTGACTTTGGCCCAAAGCCATTGGATGAGAAATAATTTCTTTCACATCTTTCATTGAGGTTCCTTCTTTTGCCAGAAGCTGAAGCTCAATAGGCAAATAGGTTTCTCCGATGATATGTAGGTCATAGCTTTCAATTAATTGATAGTTCAATAAGATGCTTCCCGCTACTTTGTTTTCAATGGCTATAATTCCATAGTCAACAACATTTTGTACAATTTTATCGCACACTTCTTTGAATGAACCGCATTCTAAAACTGAAACTTCTTCGCCGAAATATTTCTTTGCGGCCAGGTCGTGAAATGATGCTATTGAGCCTTGTATGGCTATTTGATGGTTTCTCATGATAATAATTTTATACCTTGTTCATGTAATGATTCAATAATTCCATCAGGCCAAACACTTGTTTGTACTTCTCCAATGTGATGCTTTTGCAACAAAAGCATCGCAAGTCTCGATTGACCAATGCCACCTCCAATAGTGTATGGTAATTTTCCTTCGAGTAATTGCCTGTGCCATTTTAAATCCAGTCGCTCTTCCTGTCCGGTGATATACAATTGTTTTTTTAAAGATTCCGGGCTGACACGTATTCCCATTGAGGAAATTTCGAAAGCCCCTTTCAAAACCGGGTTCCACACAATGATATCTCCGTTCAACCCTTTTTTTCCTTCGCTTGTTTCACTTGTCCAGTCATCATAATCAGGAGCCCTTCCGTCGTGCGGTTTGCCATCTGCTAATGCGCCTCCAATTCCAATAATGAAAACGGCACCTTTGCTTCTTGCAATTTCGTTCTCGCGTTGTTTGGGGCTTAGGCCCGGATATTTTATTAGTAATTCCTCGCTATGAATGAAGGTTATTTCTTTGGGAAGAAATGCTTTAAGTTTTGGATGCATAGAAGTGATATAAGTTTCTGTTTCAAGAACTGAAGCATAAATTTCAATCACAATTTTCTGCAAATAAGGTAAACTCCTATTGCTTTTATGAAGTACTTTTTCCCAATCCCATTGATCTACATAAATACTGTGCACATCACTGAAATCTTCGTCAGGACGAAGTGCGCGCATATCAGTGTACAAACCCTGTCCCGCTTTTATATCCAGCGAAGCCAACTTTGCTCTTTTCCATTTTGCTAATGAATGAACAATTTCTACGGGTGTACCGGGCATTTCTTTCACTTTAACCTTTACCGGACTTTCAATTCCGTTCAGATCGTCGTTGATGCCGGTTCCTTTTTCTACAATCAAAGGAGCTTCGACCTTAATTAGGTTTAGCCTTTTACTCAGGTTTGCAGTAAATTTTTGTTTCAGGCTTGCAATTGCTTTTTCTGTTTCCAATTGGCTCAGTAAAGCTGTTTTCTTTTTTGTTAGTGTTTCCATTTTGTTTTTTTTATTTGTTTATGATTTGTTGTTTTTATAATGAAAAAGCCCCGCTTTTGAGGGCAGGGCTTTCGATTTTTCAAATAGCTTTACTGTCCTCGGTTTGGTGGGGGATTAAAAAAGAAATTAGTGTAATATATTTTTTTCATTTTTTCTCAATAAAAAAGGGACCTCTTTTGAAGGCCCCTTTTAATTAATATTTATTAATCAATAACCTTCGTGCATTAATCTTTTGGATTAAAGTAACAGAAATTGTTATTGTAAATCTTTTTCATTTTTTTTGTTTACGGCACAAATATAAGTGATTTAGTTTCTACAAAACAAATTTATTTTTTAGTACGCATTAAAAACATTCGCCAATTCAGTCCGAAACCCCATTGTTTACTGGGATTTAGACTAGAAAAATATATTTTTTTGTTCGGTAATTAAAAAAGTTCGTAAACCTTCAAAAAAATCTGTTCCATTCTTTTTTTTGCATCGGTAGGCGAGCCGTTAAAATTATTAATGATAAGACTCACGCAAATTTGCTTGCCGCTTTTTGCTTTCATGTAGCCTGCGTAAGAGCGTGCGCGGGTAATGTAGCCGCTCTTTGCTCTGAAATTATTTTCAAGTGCTGTACCTTTGCCTAAAGTTCTTAATGAACCACTAACACCGGCAATTGGTAATGAGTTCGTAAAAGCTGCTCTGTTTACGCTGTCAACACTCATCATATATAATATTTTTGTAAGGTGCTCGGCCGTGACCGCATTGCTACGCGATAAGCCGCTGCCGTCGTTAATGAAAAGTCCGTTTGTTTCAAAACCTTTACTTTTTAAATGTGCACTTACGGTCGTCATACCCTGCCAGGTACTTCCCCAACTTCCTTTTTTTAGCGCGATAGTTTTAAAAATACTTTCGGCATACATATTATTGCTGTGCAGATTTGTAAAGAAAATTATTTTCTCGAGCGTTGGAGATTTGTGGTTGTACAATGTTGTACGCGGCTTGTCGTATTGCTTTTTGTTGTACGTCGTAAGTTTTAATGTTTCTAAATTTTTTAATTCAATTCCCTGAAGTGCAAAAGCCGCTTGCAAATGTTTTGCTAATAGCAAGGAAGGGTCGGGCAGAGAAGCTTCTATAGATTGTGTTTTTGAACTGACGGGCAATGTGCCGTGTATTGTTACATCATTGCTAAAAGGAGCTCTGTATACCATGGCATTGTCTTCTGAACCCCCTGCCTTAACGCTGTTGTTAAAACACAAACCTCCAATACAAGGGACAGTTTTGTTTATACAAACCGAATCACCGGCTTTTGCAGTAGGTTTAAATACTATGTAAAATTTATTATCGTTATACGATAAGCCATTAGGCGCGGCGCCAAAATAATTTCCCAAATCGCCCCAAACCCAGGTGCCGGGAATGTCTTCTTCAAAACAACTAACATCTAATACAATTTGCCCGGTTATTTTTTTGATTCCTTTTTCTTTTAGAATGGCTGTCCATTTGTTGGCGACATAAAAGCTGTCCTCAGGTTTTCTAAAATATTCTGAGTTTAAAGAAGGGTCCCCGCTTCCTCTGATAACTAAATCTCCGTTTAGAGTTCCGCTTGTTTTATCAAATGTACCTGTGTATTGTAAAAGCGTTTCATACCTATAATCTTTTCCTAACAACTGCAAAGCGCTTGCGGTTGTAATTATTTTCATTGTGCTGGCAGGCGTTAAGCTTATTTTACCATTGTGGTCGCAAATAACACTTCCTGTTTGCGCATCCATCACGCATAGTCCAATAGATGCATTTTGTAATTCTGTTTCTTTTTTTAATTCGGTAACAAAATCGTTTACGTTTTGAGAGAATGCAGTTTTACAGAAAAGAAAAGCAAATAAAAAGCCATACAACTTTAATTTTTTTCTCGACATTTTATAAAACGACTTTTTTAACCACATAGATACATAGGTTGTTTTGTTGGAAGATGAGTTAAGTATAGAAGCTTTGCTTTTACACATAAGGCCTATGCGTTAAAACAAAGTTTTCTGTATTCAATCTTTCTTCTCAATATTACTTTTTCTATGTCTCTATGTGGTTTCATTTCTTGTTTGAAATTAGCTATTTCTCATCATTCCCCGTTAGTTTGCTGATGGAAGTCCCGTTAATAATAACATCTTTTAAAACCGCATCTCCTTCTTTAACACTAACCAATGCATAAGCAGTTTGCGAAGTATCTCTTGCTGTTTCGCGGTAAACGCTTTCAGCATTTGGCGCTTTTGATTCTTCCATAAAAAATTTATTAAAAGTATAGTCAATAGTTACTCTATCACCATAAGCATATTGAATTTTTGCTTTTACATAATCAAATTTAGTATTCAGGGGTTCTTGTTTTGAAATATCAATAATTTTAGCAAATCCTTTTTCATCTTTCCCTAATAGAACATATACATCATCATCCTGGTGCCAGAATTCTTCATTATTTACATCAAAATTATTAGCATCAAAGCTTAGCGTAATGTATTTTCCTCTAAATGGGTCGTACGGATCAACGGGTGCCGTACGAAATCTGTATTCTTTGCCTGTGCTAAGAATATTTTCTTTGCCCAGAATCATTTTTATAGGTACAGCCAATTCTATCAGCGCAACTACAATAAATGTTATTAATAATGTCTTTTTCATTTGTTTTTATTTTTCTCTTTTGTCAAATGGAATTCGATAAAGGCTCATTTCATGTTTTACTATTTAATTCATTTGCCTTGCGTTTTTTTAGCATCATATAGTTTGTCAAAAAGAATCCGGCACCTACTAAAACAAATAAAAGTCCGCGAACTATAAAGCTCATGTGGCTATCAAAAAACCTGCAAACAACAAGCGCAGTTATTGTAAGTAAACCATAATTAAGTACACCCAGATGGTCTTCTTTAGCTCCACTTCTTATAGTGAAAATTCCGTTTGCCAAAATAAGTACATTAATTAATATGAGTGAAAAAAACGCTGCACTTTGGCCCAATGAATAAAGTATAATAAAAAGCATAAATATTATTTTCATCGGATGAAAATCTTCCCAACCTTTATTTTTTTGTTGTTTGGCGAGAATCAATAACGCAAACACTGAAATAACAAGTGTAATAATTAGTTCTGGCGTATTGAACACATCTGCATAATTATAGCTGTGTCTGTTTAAATCTTCCCAAAACCAATTAAAACTTGCTATAAGTAAAATATGCATCGTACCTAAGGAGCCAATTACCAGATAACTATTTATTCTTCTGAGTATATTCTGAAAATAGTCTGAATTACCGATAAGATAAAACATAGCAAACAAACTCATGTAAGCCATATACAAAAGATTTCCGTGTCCGTTTGACATGGTTCCTAATGCAAAAACCAATGATATTGGAACTATCCAGTTATGAAATATCATCGCATTGCTATCGCCACTATTTTTATAAAGTCGGTAATAGTGAGGCAAAACAAGAGCTAACAACCACCAATAGTGAAAGGATACTCCGCTGGAATGTGACCAGTAAGCATGACACTCTACAGCATAGTATGTGATTCCAACTAAGTAAAGCAAAGATGCCATGGAGGAATTCATAATGTAAACCAATGGTAAACATAATAACATCCAGGTTAGTAAAAAGGTGCTTAGATTACCGTGAATATTGTAAACCTGACTTATCAATGAAATACAAGCCCCTACCGCAAAAAACAGAAAAACTGTAGAGCCTTCTTTCCAGGCTTGGCTATCACCTTTTTTAAGAATGGTAAAGCCACAAAATAGCTGTCCAACTACAAGAGGCAAAAAGGCGAAAAATACTTTTGTTGGCCTTGAAAGTTCATCCCAGTTATGAGCTATTATCAAAATAAGCCCTAATCCTACCAAAATGGAACCTAAAATTGCAAATACCACGAAAAGTCTATTACTGGGGTTTTCGCTCTTGTTTTTATAATAGGCACGAATAGTTGAGGCTACCTCGTCACTTATTACACCATCTTTCTCCAAGACTTCAAGCTCTTTCTCAAGGGGTTTACTCATTGGGGTATAAATTGTGTTTTGTGCGAGAACCTGTTTGCTGAATCGAAATTACGAAGGTTTTTACATTAGTTGACAAAAAAAAGCAAGGTTTATTAACATCTTGCTTAAATTTACCTTCTAATTTTCTTGAACAGTACTTATGGAAATAAAAGCTAATAATCCAAATCTCAAATCGTGGATAGAAGTTAAGCCCGATTCTGATTTTTCAATTCAGAATATTCCCTTCGGAATTTATTCTGACGATAAAGTTGAGCATAACGCATGCACAGCGGTTGGAGAATATGTAATGGATTTGGAGGCATTGCACGAACTCGACTATTTTTGCCATTTAAATTTGCCGGTAAATATTTTTGCGCAAAAATTTCTTAATGATTTTATTGCATTGGGAAAGGAAACCACAAGAGCTGTCAGGGAAATACTTTCGGAGTTACTAAACAATGATAATAAGAAATTGCAGGACAATGCAGAAGACCGCAAAAAAATATTCAAACTGCAAAGTAAAGTACAAATGTTGTTGCCAATTCACATTGGAGATTACACCGATTTTTATTCGAGCATAGATCACGCAACCAACATTGGTAAAATGATTCGCGATCCCGAAAACGCACTCATGCCAAACTGGAAACATATCCCTGTTGGTTACCACGGAAGAGCTTCTTCTATTGCTGTATCCGGACATAGTTTTCATCGTCCTAAAGGTCAAACTAAACCTGCTGATGCTACAGTTCCTGTATTTGGAACGTGTAAATTATTGGATTTTGAATTGGAAACTGCTTTTGTCATTGGTAAGGCAACAAAAATGGGTGATAGTGTTTCCACTGCCAATGCTGATGATTATATTTTTGGAATGACTTTGTTTAATGATTGGAGCGCAAGAGATATACAAACCTGGGAGTACATTCCACTTGGTCCGTTTCTTGCAAAGAATTTTGCATCAACTCTTTCTCCGTGGATAGTTACGCTTGATGCCTTAGAGCCATTTAGAGTGGAAGGCTACAAACAAGACCCTAAAGTATTACCGTACTTAGAATACAACGGGAATAGAAATATTGATATTAATCTGGAAGTATTAATTCAACCTGAAAAAACTGAAGCAACAAAAGTTTGTCAGAGCAATTATAAATTTATGTACTGGACCATGGAGCAACAACTCGCTCATCATACAGTAAACGGTTGTAATTTAAATGTGGGTGATATAATGGGCTCTGGCACTATAAGCGGACCAGAGAAGCACCAATTTGGCTCAATGATGGAACTTAGCTGGAAGGGGACAATGCCGATTAAATTAAATGATGGCAGCGAGCGTAAATTTATAAATGACAACGATACAGTTATTATGCGTGGCTGGTGTCAGAGAAATAATGTGCGCGTTGGTTTTGGAGAATGTATTGCTAAGGTATTGCCTGCAAATTAAATGACAGAATTTCGCCACAAAAACACAGAAACACAAAGTTGCACTAATTATTTTTGTGCCCCCTTAGCGTCTTCGTGTCTTTGTGGCAAAAAGGAATCGATATGATTCGCCAAACTCTTTTTGTTGATGTATTGTTGCCTTTGGCAGTTCCTAATTTGTATACCTACCGTGTTCCGTTTGAACTGAATGATAAAGTAAAACCCGGAGTACGCGCCATGGTTCAGTTTGGTAAGAGTAAATTTTACTCAGCACTTATAAAAAATATTCATGAAAACCCACCGGCATATACTGCAAAATATGTTGAGGAAATTCTAGATGTACAACCCATAGTAAACGAAAAGCAATTTACTTTTTGGGATTGGATAAGCAATTACTATTTGTGCCATAGGGGTGAAGTTATGAATGCAGCTTTGCCCGGAGGATTAAAATTGAACAGCGAAACAAAATTAGTTCTTGCAGGAGAAATTGATTTTGAAAATGAAGAAATAAAAAAACTTAGCGATAACGAATATTTATTGCTTGAAGCTTTGGAAAGAAGCAATGTTTTAACGTACAATGAAGTCGCCCAAATTATTTCTGTTAAAAATCCGCAGACTGTAATAAAGCAACTGTTAGGTAAGCAGCTTATTTTGCTACAGGAAGAATTAAAGGAAAAGTACAAACCGAAATTGGTTTCATATATAAAACTGAATGAAATTTATATCGATGAAGAAAAATTGAAAGAAGTTTTTGACAATCTTGAGAAGAAAGCATTCAAACAATTAGAAATTTTGCTGTTTTACTTGAAAGAAGTAAAACGGGATGAAAAGCATGAATACACTTGGGTAAAGCGAAATTTATTTTTAAAGCAATTTGATTCTGCTGCAATAAATTCATTGGTAAAAAAGGAAATATTTATTCAGCAGGAATTTGAGACGGGTAGAATAGAGGCAGAAGCATTTGATTTATCGGAAAAAGCATTATCTGAAGCTCAACAAAAAGGTTTGAATGAAATCGAAGAAGCGTTTAAAAAGCAAACCGTTTGTCTGCTGCACGGAATTACAGGCAGTGGTAAGACAGAAATTTATGCAGAGCTTATAAAAAAGACAATAGCTGAAGGAAAGCAGGTTTTGTACTTAGTCCCGGAAATTGCTTTAACAACTCAACTAATCTCCCGCATTAAAAAATATTTTGGCGATAATGCCGGAGTCTATCATTCTCGCTTTTCTGAAAGTGAAAGAGTAGAAATTTGGAATTCTGTTTTGCAAAATCAAGAAGAAAAGGAAAGATTTAATCAATCGCAACACAAAATAATTTTGGGCGCACGCAGCGCTTTGTTTTTGCCTTACGATAATTTGGGATTAATAATTGTTGATGAAGAGCACGATTCTTCTTATAAACAACACGATCCCGCGCCACGTTACCACGCAAGAGACGCAGCAATTTATTTAGCGAGTCTGCATAAAGCAAAAGTTTTATTAGGGACGGCCACTCCTTGTATAGAAACATATTATAACGCAAAGCAAAATAAATACGGACTCGTTGAACTCACTGAGCGATTTGGAAATGCTGTACTTCCGCAAATAAATATTATTGATACCAGAACCACCGAAAATGGTAAATCTGCCACTGAAAATATTATTACGGGTCCATTATTGGATGAAATACAAAAAACGTTATCAAAAAAGGAGCAAGTAATACTTTTTCAAAATCGCAGAGGCTTTGCTCCTTATACAGAGTGTAAAACTTGCGGACATGTACCTTGTTGTGTGCAATGCGATGTTTCTTTAATTTATCATAAGGCAACACAAAAACTGACTTGCCATTATTGCGGTTACACAACTTCTCCTCCTAAAGTTTGTTCGGCGTGTGGCAGCAATGATTTGCGTTATCGTGGCTTTGGAACACAAAAAATAGAAGAAGAAATAGAAATTATGTTGCCTGCTGCAAAAATTAAGCGCATGGATATTGATTCTACGCGTAGCAAGAACGCGTACAAACAAATTATAGAAGACTTTGATGCAGGTGAGATAGATATTTTAACCGGAACACAAATGGTTACTAAAGGTCTTGATTTTGATAATGTAGGTTTAGTTGGGGTATTACAAGCCGATCATTTATTGAGTTACCCTGATTTTCGTTCTCACGAAAGAGCATTTCAATTAATGACACAAGTAAGCGGACGTGCAGGAAGAAAAGAAAAACAGGGAAGAGTATTAATTCAAACCACGCAGCCTGATAATAAAATAATAGAGTGGGTGATAGCGCACAATTTTAAACAGATGTATAGCAGCATTCTGGCAGAACGCGAAGAGTTTTTGTATCCACCTTTTACGCGACTTTTTAATTTTACTTTTATTACAAAGGAATACGATTTGCTTAATGCTGCCTCAGAAAGTTTTGGAAATGCACTAAAGAAAATATTCGCACACAGAGTTTTAGGCCCGGAATTCCCACTGATAAGCAGAATTAAAAACGAGTACCACAAACAAATACTTTTAAAAGCAGAGCGAAATTATTCTCCGGCCCAAGTCCGCGAGTTCATTCAAAAAATAATTTTAGATTTTAAAACTGATAAAGTTTTTTCTAGAGTGCGATTAAAAGTGGATGTTGATCCTTATTAATTTCCCCTTTGAAGGGGACGTCAACCTTGGCTGACGGGGGATGTTTATTTAATCTTCAGCTTCCCCGCCTTAAACGCCTTTATAAACTTAGCCCAGGCAAATGGATTTAATAATTGGTTGGGTGGATATTGACCAATGTATTGTAAACGCTGGTAGCGCTGCTCCATGGTATAACGAAAATTATCGGAGCCATCCATTGCAATTCCTTTAACAAGTTCACGCATCTCTTCAGCTGCAAGATTTTTTTGCGCACGGCTTAAATCGTCGTTAGGCACATTTAATTTCAAAAAGGCATTTTTAAATTCTTCTCTGGTAGGCCATGGGTAAACGGTTACTTCTTTAAGCATTATTGTATCGCGCTTCATTTCCTGTGCAATAGAGTAGTGGGTTGCTTTGAGCGTATCCGGGACAATGTATTGTGCATCTCTGTAACCAATGCTTATAAATTCTACAACATCTCCCGGGCTAACTACCAAAGTAAAAAAGCCTTTACCATCCGTAATTGCACCTGTTCTTGTTTTGCGGACAATTACTGAAGCAAAAGGCAATCCTTTTAGACTATCAACTTCAATAACCACAACTTTTCCTGAGAGTTGCAACAAATGTTCTTTTCCGGTCTT
Organism: uncultured Flavobacteriaceae bacterium; assembly: GCA_964653165.1. Classification (GTDB taxonomy): domain Bacteria; phylum Bacteroidota; class Bacteroidia; order B-17B0; family Aurantibacillaceae; genus PALSA-968. Next base: position 14,784 of record CAZZEI010000040.1, read on the forward strand.
GGTAACATGCTTTGTTTGCGCAAGCGTTACAAACGCAGTGCAAACAAAAAGAAAAGCTAAAAAAAATGGCATTCGCTTAGTGCAAATGCCGTTTTTAGGATGAAAATAATTTTTACTCAACAATAACTTTAGTCTTAGATACTTCATTTCCTGATATTACTTCTACCATGTAGACACCTTTTGCAAGGTCAGTTGTATTAACATTAAATTGGTTATTTAGTATATTACCCTGAGTAATTGTTTTTACTAATTGTCCCATATGATTATAAAGTTTTAAATTAACCTCACCTTTACCTGTGTAATTTTTTATCCATACTACAAAACTTCCGTTAGAAGGATTTGGTAATGCTAGTAAAGCAGGAGGATTAGAAGCATTGTAAGAAATACCAAAAGTGCTTCCTGCATCTTTTGCGTACACATCATCAATATCAATCCACCAGTCTCCGTTAGATCTTGCAACATCTATTCTCAACTTAGCTGTAATGCCTCCAATTCCCGGTGTATAAGTATAAGAAGTAAAAGTGTTAGCTGTGGTGTGACTACTTGCAAATATTTGACCTACGCCGTTGTTCCACATTCCAAAGGCATAAGCATCAATTGTAATTGTATCACCTGTTCCTAAGGTTGTACCGATAGCAGGATACAAAGATGCATCAACAATCCGATAGTTAAGATTAAAAATCGTAGTAGAAGTGGTGGGACCTAAAATAGGAGTAATTAATGTATCCCTATTATGAGTACTTTTCATTTCTGAAGAACATCCGTTAGTATTAGCAGTGCCATGATTGGCAAGTACTTGAAATCCGTTAGCAGGCGTATACCAAGTTCCAGTTGGAGCCGAACCAGTAGGCATGCTATCAAAACTTTCACTATACGGATAAGTTTGGGCACTTAACAAAGCACTCGTTAAAATTGAAACTGTAAGTATTAATTTTTTCATTTGTTTAATTTTTATTAGTTTAATATGAATGCAATTTACGAATTTTTTCTTTAAAACGCTCCTTCGGTAAAAAATTTAACTCTAAATCAGCGTTCATTGGCACAGGGGTATCTAAACTGCCTTCTCTCATTATAGGAGCATCCAAATAATCAAAGCAATTTTCGCCAATTAATGAAGCAATTTCACCGCCTATACCGCCTGTTAATGTGTCTTCATGCAGAATAATAACTTTTCCCGTTTTTTTAACAGATGTATAAATTGTTTCTATATCAAGCGGAGCTAATGTTCTTAAATCAATCAAATCGGCAGCTATTTCGGGATGTTCTGCAAGTGTTTCTAAAGCCCAGTGAACCCCTAAGCCGTATGTTACAATTGTTAAATCGTTTCCTTCTTTAACCAAACGAGCTTTTCCAAAAGGAATGGTATAATAATCATCAATTACATCTTCGGTTATACTTCTGTAAAGTGCTTTATGTTCGAAAAATAAAACCGGATTAGGATCTTCAAAAGCGGTAAGCAATAAACCCTTTGCATCTGAAGGAAAAGCAGGATACACAATTTTTAAACCGGGTGTTTTAAAAAACCAGGCTTCATTACTTTGGGAGTGAAACGGACCTGCAGAAACCGCTGCCCCTGTTGGCATTCTAACAACAACATCAGCGTTTTGTCCCCAGCGATAATGAGATTTAGCTAAATTATTTACAATTTGTGTCATCCCTTCGCTTACAAAATCAGCAAACTGCATTTCTACCATTGCCTTCATTCCATTAATAGAAAGTCCGAAACCTGCACCTAAAATAGCTGATTCACATAAAGGTGTATTACGTACACGATCTTTACCAAACTCTTCTACAAAGCCTTCTGTAATTTTAAATACTCCACCGTACTCAGCAATATCTTGCCCCATTAAGACAAGGTTTTTATGTTTTCTCATTGCCAAACGCATGGCATCAGAAATTGTATCTATCAAACGCTTTGATGATTTTGCACCGTATGAAACGGTTTCTTTAAATGCAAAAGGCTTGTATAAATCTTGTATTTCTTTTTCTGTGTTTACTTCCGGCATTGGCTCGGCAAAAGTTGTTTCAAGTCCGGCTTCAATTTCCTGTTTTATTTCTGCGCGAATAGCCTCAATAATATCTTCTGTTAAAATTCCTTCTTCAAATAAAAATTTCTCAAAATTATTTACCGGATCTTTTTTACCCCACACCTCAAATAATTCTTTCGGAATATATTTTGTACCGGAAGCTTCTTCGTGCCCTCGCATACGAAAGGTGATACACTCTAACAAAACCGGACGAGGTTTTTCCCTAATATCTTCAGCTATTTTTTTTACAGCTTCGTAAACTTTTAAAACATTATTGCCATCTACCTGAACTCCTTCTATACCGTAGCCAATTGCCTTATCAATAAATTGTTTGCAACGAAACTGCTCATTACTCGGGGTAGATAAGCCGTAACCGTTATTTTCAATTACAAAAATTACTGGCAAATCCCATACGGCAGCAACATTTAAACTCTCATGAAAATCTCCTTCCGAACTTCCTCCGTCGCCACTAAAAACCGCTACTGCCTTTTTATCTTTTCTTAATTTATTTGCAAGCGCAATACCATCAGCTACGCCCATTTGTGGACCCAAATGAGATATCATACCCACAATTTTATAATCTTGCGTACCAAAGTGAAAAGAACGGTCGCGACCACTGGTAAAACCACTCATTTTTCCTGTAAATTGTGAGAATAAACGGTTTAAAGGAATGCCACGTGTAGTAAAGACACCCAAATTACGGTGCATGGGTAAAATATATTCATCTTTTTCAAAAGCTGTAGCAACGCCTACTGAAATTGCTTCCTGGCCTATACCGCTAAACCATTTGGCAATGCGGCCTTGTCGAAGGAGAATAAGCATTTTCTCCTCTATTAAGCGAGGTTTAAGTATGTTTTTATAAAGCGTAAGTAAAGTTTCGTCTTTGTGCTTTTTGCGGTCGTAACGAATGGGCATTTCGGCGGTTATCATCTATTAGCTTTGTTTATCTTTGCGAAATTAGTGAATTAAATACAATGGAACGCAGATGCCGCTGATTTGTATGATAAACGATGATAATTTTTTTAGGATTTAAATGAGCGAGCTATTAAAAAATAAGAATATTCATATATGGATAATTCTTTCAGCTATCCTTGTAAGTATTGTTTTGCATTTTCCTATATTTAATTACGATATTATAGGTTATCATGTATGGCGACAAACGCAAACACAAACTGTTATTGAGAATTTTTGTACGCAGGATTTTTGTATTTTAAATCCGAGACTTAACAATCTTGCATATCCTGATGGTATAATAAGAATGGAGTTTCCACTTTATCAATGGTTAGTTTCCTGCTTTTGTAAACTTAGTGGCAATCATGTATTAACTACGCGCATTGTGACCTTTGTGATTGGTATATTTTCCATGTTTGGGTTTTATTTATTGTCGAATTCTGTTTTTAAAAATAAAGTACTCGCGGCAATAGGTGCGTGGGCAATATGTTTCTCTCCGGTATTTTATTATTACACAATTAACCCGCTGCCTGATAACCTGGCTTTATGTTTTGGAATTTATGCATTTTACTTTTTTGTGGAATATTATAACAATCAAAAAGCAAAGCAATTAATTCTCTTTTCATTATTTATTTCTTTATCTGTATTTTGTAAACTTCCTTTTATTCTTTTGGCAATTCCTTTTGCCGTGTATTGGATAGAGAGTAAGAGAAAATTAAAAGAGCTAAGTATTGCCTCGTTTTTTTTGCTCCCCGCAATTGTTTGGTACGCTTCTGTAATTGGCACTTGGGGCGATAACGGAATCATAAAAGGAGTTTTTTCTAATAATGTGGATTTACTCACCTGGTTAGATTACCTGCAGTATAATTTTATATCTACAGTTCCTGAGCTTTTTATAAACTATTCTGCATTATTTCTATTTGGAGCAGGTTTTTTTTATTTCTTTAAAAACAAAATTTTTGCAAAAATAAAAATGGCAAATTATTTATTTTGTGGAATTGCGGGGGTGATTTTTTACGTTCTTTTTGAATTAAATATGATTGGGCATGTGCATGATTATTACTTATTTCCGTTTTTGCCTTTTTTAGTTTTAATAATACTTTACGGGTTAAAAGTGTTAGTTAGCAGAAAAAATAGAATTTTAAAAATACTTGCCGTTTCTTGTATTGTAGTAATGCCTTTTACTGCTTATTTAAGAAGTCAAACGCGGTGGAATTTAGCTGACCCCGGTTTTAATCCCGCACTTTTGACTTATAAAGAGCAAATTCAAAAAATTATCCCTGAAAATGCAGTTTGTCTTACCGGTAATGATGATTCTCAAATGGTAAATCTTTACTATTTAAACAGAAAAGGCTATACTTTTTATGAAAATCAACTCGATGCCAATTTAATTGAGCAATACAAAATGAAGGGTGTAAGTTATTTAATCAGCGATGCACAGCTGGATGAAGAAACAGTAAAAAAACTGCACGCTCCGGTAGTGGTTTTTAATGATGTTAAAATATTTAAATTAAAATAAATGAAATATTTAGTAATTGCATTTTTTGTTCTGCTAAAAGTATCAAATTCCTTTTCGCAGGTAATGTGGCAAATAAAAACGGATGAAGTAAAGAAATGGTATTATGCTGATGGAGATGAGTTTAACACCGACAAAATAAATGGTGATAAATGGAAATATTGCCCGGATTGGGGTTCTTCTGTTTTGAAGCAAAATGTATATTTTACAGAGAATGAAAACGTAACTATAGCTAACGGTGCCGCTCACTTTATTGCAAAAAGAGAAAATTACAACGGAGTTATCAATCCCTGGGAAGTTGATACGGTATGGGCGAAAAGAAATAAAATTAAGATTGAAAACAACAGAACTATTTTTAAATATACTGCCGGAGCGCTTTGGAGTCAAAAAAAATATAGTTATGGATATTTTGAATGTCGTTTTAAAAGCAATAATGAAAAAGGAATTTGGCCTGCATTTTGGTTATATGCAGGACATGAAGATGATGAAATTGATTGGTTTGAATTAAAAGGCGAGAGAGGTAATCAGCCTCATGTGGATGTGCATTGTCCAAATGGTTGCGAAAATTATAGAGGCGGTTTTTTAAATTTAACTAGGGGATGGGGGGGGTGGATTAATCTT